>JAUSEJ010000179.1 GCA_030650265.1 Dehalococcoidia bacterium
GAGAGATTCCTCGCAGGTGAGGATCTAGTCAATCGGGTGGATTGGGAAAGAGGGTACTAGGCCAATTACGAGGTCGCCCAGACCCAATTGCAAATATGCTGGCTTGCGTTGCCGGCGGAGGAAATGTATTATAGTGGCATCAAAAGTGGACATGCTTGAGTGGTGCTTGGCCGACTTGGAGGATACTTGACTACGGCGAGCCATATTAATAGTCTGGAAGATATCGTCGAGAAGGTTCTCGGGGAGAAAAGACTCAGCCGTGAGGACGGGATCAGGCTTATTCACTCTCACGAGCTAGCCACGATCGGTTACTTGGCCGACATGGTTAGAAAGCGGAAGGTGGGCGACTACGCCTACTTTCTTAATAATCACCATATCAACCACAGTAATATTTGCCTCTCTCGCTGCTCTCTTTGCGCCTTCTCTCGACTTCCCGGTCAGGCAGGCGCCTATACCTTGACTAGCGATCAGGTAGTCGATAAGGCGGTGGCGGCTGCGGCCCACGATGTGACAGAAGTCTATATTCTCGGCGGCAATCATCCTGAACTGCGGTTGGAGCATTTCGAGGAGATGTTCCGGCGGGTGAAGGAGCGATTGCCTGGCGTGGCTATCAAGGGGCTTACGCCTACTGAGGTGGACCATATCTCGCGGCTCGGCGGGCTCGACCCACGAGAGACGCTCATTCGTCTCAAAAACGCGGGCATGGGGATGCTGTCCGGTGGCGGCGCCGAGATGTTCAGCGCCAGGGTCCGGCGCAAGATCTGCCCGGGCAAGGCAACGGGTGAGCGCTGGCTCGAGATCTCCCGTTTGGCTCACGAGGTGGGGATTCCCACCACCGCCACTATGCTTTATGGACAGGTCGAAACGCTCGAGGAGAGGATAGACCACCTGCTGGCCCTGCGAGAGCTTCAGGATGAAACCGGCGGCATCGCCACCTTCATTCCCCTTCCTTTTCACCCGACCGGTACGGGGCTGGCAAAGCTGCCGAGGACGACAGCCTTCGAGGATCTCAAGATGATCGCCATCGCCCGTCTGATGCTGGACAATTTCCCTCACATTACCGCCTTCTGGTTCTCGGTCGGTGAGAAGATTGCCCAGATAGCCCTGTCATTTGGGGCCGACGACCTATATGGGCCTGTCTATGAGGAGTTGATCGTCCATGCCGCCGGGGCGGAGGAGGCGCAGGCCATCGAGCTTTCGTCTCTGGTGAACATGATAAAGTCGGCGGGAAGGATCCCCGCTCAGCGCGACACTTTTTACCGCGTCATTCGCGAGGGATTCTAGAGGATTTACGGGGGCTTACCAGCGCGTGGGGTTTGACAAGTTAGGGTTGGCAATTGGTTTCAAATTTTGAGAATAGGAGACAATTGAAGACAATGCGATTGGCAGTTGGCAAATTGGTTTGGGGAACTGGGCTGGCGATGGTTGTTGCGGCGATGGCCATGGCGATGGCTTGTTCGGGGGCAACGTCGCCCGCATCGGGAGGGCCGGGCGGCTCAGAGAATACCACATTCAAGATTGGCACTCTTCCTATCTATGACGTTCTGCCCTGGGCAGTGGGGAACCAGGAGGGTATTTTCGAAAAAGCGGGAGTCAAGGTTGAGCTAGTGCCTTTCGCCAGCGCGGCTGAAATCGATGCGGCCCTCCTGGCAGGGGCGATCGACGCCGGGCAGCGGGACATCATCGCCGCCCTGAACATGAACAAAGATACGGAGCAGGCGAAGATCGTCCGAACGGCTCTCTCGATAGCGGCAACCGGTCAACCAGTGTTTGGCATGGTAGCCTTGAGCAACTCTAACATAAGCTCTGTGGCGGATCTTCGGGGTCGGGACATCGCCATCGCCCGAAATACCATAATCGACTACCTCACGGACAAGATGCTGCTGGCGGGCGGTGTGAACCCTAAAGACGTCAACAAAGTTAACGTGCCCCAGATCCCCATGCGTCTGTCGCTTTTGCAGAATGGGCAGGTCAAGGCCGCCACTTTGGCCGAGCCAGTGCTTACTCAGGCTCTCGGAAACGGCGCCAGGCTGATAGTCGACGACAGTGTGAGCAAGGTCGGTCAGAGCATCGTTCTGGTATCAACCAGGGCCATCAAGGAAAAGCCGACAACTATTAAGGAGACGCTGGCGGCCTACGAGCAGGCGGTAGATAGGGTTAACGCCGGTCCCGAGAAATACCGCGCCCTTCTCGTTGAAGTAGCCAAGGTGCCTGATGACGTCAAGGACAAGATCAAGCTACCAAAGTATCCCAAGGCGCTGGTATCGAGTAAGGCCGACATCGAGGCTGTCAACAAATGGATGATGGAGCAGGACATGATCTCGTCCATGCTCCCTTACGAGAAAGTTGTCGACGCTTCGTTTCTGCCGAAGTAGCGAACGCGGGGTTCCGGTCGAAGTAACGCATCGGGGTTCCTGCCACTGAAGTGGCAGGCTATCTGATGTACGAGGTCGGTTGTTACAGCCGATCTCGTTTCGCGGATTAGCCACGGACTTCAGTCCGTGGGGACCGGGGCGAGGCAAAGGCTATCTTCCCAGTTCGTAGCCGATCTGGTAGGCCAGAAGAGTCGGCCAGGCCACGAACCAGATTGCTAGACAAGCGAGGATAGCGGTGACGACTGTAGTGCGATCCTTGTGGAGCAGTAGCCATTTCCAAGATGTCCACGCAACACTGGCTGGCGCGACGAGGATCACGCCGTAAAGGGCAACGTGGGTCAATCCGGAGGTCATGCGATAGGGCAGCCAGTAGACGACCCCGTGGAGAAGGAGGACGAACCATTTGGCAACCTCGACCGCGATCCCTGCCGCTACGAAGGTCAGAACGATGGCCCCAACCCAGGCAAAGGTCTCCGTTTTCCCGGTTATCGCCATAGTGTCACCTCGATTTGACTATATCACATCGGTATGCCAGGCGCAATAGGATTGCATTGTTGGCAACGTGACAGTTTGGAGTGGGAATATCCATAGCGACTTGTTACACTGAAGAAACGGACAATTCTCAGTCTAAACCACCTCGTGATGTATGTCTCTCGGTGGTGGTAATCGTGGATGAAGCAAGAAGCAATAGTCGAAGGATGAAGTTACCGCTCCAGATCCGGAGTTCACCCTACGAGAGCGCCACGTCTCTGCCATTGCTCTCGGTCGCATAGGCAGCATAAAGGGAGACTGAGAGCGAACGGCGAAAATGGACTCGTAGCAAAGACGGGAAAACGCAGCCATGGCGGCAAATGCTAGGTGGGGGAAACGCACTAATGAGACGTTACTGCTCAGGGGGCAATGCCGATTATGACGAGGGGAACGGCGGGGACGCCTCGACCCTGCCTAATTACATTGTACAACTCGCCTTCGTAATAGGATGTGCGTGATTCTTTCCAATGCCGCCGCTCCAATTCTTCTTTGAACCGTCGGTTTAGCTCTTTCGGTGCGAACAGCAGCTTGTCGATCATACCCTTTTCATTGGAGACCTTTGTGCGACACTGTTCCGCATCTATCAGAGCGATCACGTCGGTTGCGTCTCTCCATATTTGCGGTTTGTGAAACATGAAGTGTTCCCAGCCGTTGAGGTGGGAGTACTTCTCGATTATTCTCACTGGTGGCCACCTCCTAACAGGCTTGGGTCATACACGGGCTTTCCCATTGGTCGGGTCCTAAGGCATCCATTGCTCAGAATTTGGATGCGTTCCGACGCAATATCCAAGTACTCTTGCACAATGTCGCAGCCGTATCCATCTCGCCCATGCATGAGAGCGGCTATTACGGCGGAACCCACTCCCATGTAGGGGTCAAATACGCTGTCGCCCTCGTCAGTCATGGATAGTACCAGTCGCTCGACTAACTCCACTGGGAACTGGCGCGGGTGAGCGGTCTTTTCAATGTGGTTGTTCTTCACATTCGGGATTATCCATAAGTCGCCTGAGTTTTTGCCTAGAGGATTGCACGACAGCTGACCAATACGAGGTCTCTTGAAGTACCTCTTGTTTGGGTATTTGGAAGGTACTCGGATCGGATCAAGGTTGAAGGTGTATTCTTTGGACTTGGTGAACCAAAGAATCGTCTCGTAACGACCAGAGAACCGCTTCGAGCAGTGCAAGCCATGTTCAATGTGCCAGACGATCCTATTACGTAAGTATAACCCGTGCTGCTTGAAGAGTTCATAAAGAACGACGTCCAGCGGCACAACCTCGCCGTCAGTGGTGATATGATTGCCCACTTGCCAGCAGATCGACCCGCGAGGGTCCAATAACCGGACACACTCGAAAATGACTTTGGCTTGGGCCTTCAGGTAGCATTCCAAGGCGCCTCTCTTTTCATATGCCTTGCCAATGTTAAATGGGGGCGAGGTCACGATCAACTCTATCATCTCAGAGGGCAACTTTTGCGTAAGGGCGAGGTTGTCCTTGCACTCGATATGGGCGTTGGACACGTTCGGAAAAGGGTGGTCCTTATCTATTTCTATTTTCTGACGTTGCGTCAGATCAAGTTTACTATCGGAAGAGAACATGTTTGTCTGCACGATAGCCTCCCACAGACGGTACTTAAAGGAATTTTGCCTCCCGTCAATTGTATCCTCGCAATCACTTCTAGGCAACATGCATGTACGCATGCAAACGCGCTATGGCTCGTCATATTCAAACTGATGTACGACCAGTCTTCAAAACTCTTAGTCTAGATGGCACTCCCCACAGTGTGATATAGTATCCCTATGCGAAACGGCATTGATTGAGAGAAGACTCGGGAGGAGAAATGGAAGGTCTGTTAGACTACTTGCGACAAGGGTACGCGCACCAGGGGCAGGTCGCTGCCCGGTTCATGGCCTCCTTTACGGCGCAGATTATTCTTGCCATCATCGTCTTCTTCGTTGCCCGTGTGGTGGCGAGCAAGTTGCAGACCAGCGTTGCCAGGGCGATGGGTTTCGCCAGAGCAGACGCCCACGTCATTCTTCTTGCCTCCCGCTCCGCCCGTGTCGGCGTTTGGATTGTTGCCGTCCTTGTAATTTTGGGACTATTCGGCATTGGCTGGACCGCTCTGGCTACAGCCGTCGGCCTGATTGGGCTGGCTATCACCATCTCTCTCCAGGACGTTCTCAAGAACTTTGTGGCCGGCGTCTATCTGCTCATCGAAAGACCTTTTAGAATCGGCGATCAGGTACGGGTCAAGGACTTCGTTGGCATTGTGGAGGATATTGGTTTGCGAATCACCTTTCTGCGCGCCGCGGATGGCAACCAGGTAATCATTCCCAATGCCACAATCTTCGTCGAGGTGGTCATTAACTCCGGTCCTACCGGCGGAAAAGTCACGGCCAAGGAGAAAGTGGAGCACAAATGATCGCTACCAGTCGTGTTCGCCTCCAGACAGAGGGAAACATTGATATCGTCGACATTACACCCGGAGTCAAGACCGCCATAGAGCAGTCTGGCATCAGGAACGGGATCGTGGTCATATTCGTGGCCGGGTCGACGGCTGCTATCACTACCCTGGAGTTCGAACCGGGACTAATAGTCGACCTGCGAGAGGCTATGGAGAGATGGGCGCCCCGAGGCCTGCCTTATCGCCACCATTTGACCTGGGGAGATGACAACGGCCACTCCCACGTTCGAGCCAGCTTTCTCGGCCCTTCACTGGCGGTCCCCCTGATCGACGGAACCCTGTCACTGGGCGTTTGGCAGCAAATCGCTCTGGTCGATCTCGATACCAGGCCCAGAGTCCGCGAAATCATCGTGCAGATCGTGGGTGAATAGCCGGAGAAGCCCGCTAGTGAGGTTGGCTATTGCCCTAACGTTGGCAGTATCTACTCCTCATTTACCTTACCGCGACTTTGGGCCCCACGGTGTGAAGAGGCTACTCTCCGGTGTGTCAGGATGCAACTGTTGGGTCGATTTGTCCTGGCAACCAGGCGCGACGCCTTGATCATTGGCTCCGGCGAAGTGGCTAACCTCTTGACATGGAGCGGAGAACGTAGTTATACTTGCCAAAAGTTGCTTCTTGCCCCGTTTTTTTTGAAAGGCCGATTTGGCCAGTAAGAATGGCTAGCAGAGTTACGGCCTCCACGATGTGGTAAATGGACAGCATCACGGGCCGAGATCGATGTGGCCGCTTTGCAGGCGCAGTTGGCCGGTTTGCCTTGTCTCGCCCAACTCTGGAAAACTATGCGGCAGGGCCGGGGCGAGCGGCGGCTGTGACATTTGCTTAGGAAGCTAGGGAACCTTCAACGGCTATTGGCCATGGCGAACCTGAGCCAACCAACGGAGGGACGAAGGAGGAATCGTGGGAGACTCGAGCAACTACTGGAGGGATGTTCTCTCTCAGAGAATGTCGCGGCGAGGACTCCTGCGCGCCGGTGCTGTTGGTGGCGCTGGCCTGGCATGGATTTATGCTATGGGCTGCCAAATTGGGCCTTCGCAATCCGAGCCGAACTCCGGGGCCAAGCTGGAGCCTCGATCAGGCGGCAATCTTCGCATCGGGCGTCTGCAAGATCCACTTCATCTAGATCCGACTCTTTCGACATCGCTTGAGGCAGCGGCCATCCATGGCAACACATATAGTAGATTGATCCGCCCCGACAGCGGCCCGGGAAGACCTTTTGGCACCACGAGGTTTGTGTCCGATTTGGCGGAGGTATGGGAGCAGCCTGACGATACCACCTACGTATTTTACTTGCGCAAGGGTGTCAAGTTCCACGACAAGCCTCCTGTGAATGGCCGTGAATTGACGGCAGAAGACGTAAAATATACCTTCGAGAGACTCGTAGACAAGGCCACTGATAGTCCCAACGCCAAGCTCTATTCTTTGCTGGACAAGATCGAGATCCCGGACAGATATACCGTCAAGATAAAGATCAAGGAACCCTACGCCCCGTTTCTGAACCATTTGAGCCATCACTATTCGTCGTGGATCATACCCAAGGAAGCTGTGGAGAAATTCGGCAATCTCAAGAAGACCATTATCGGCACCGGGCCTTTCATACTAGACAGTTGGGAACGCAATGTCAAGGCTGTGTTCAAGCGAAACCCGGATTATTTCTTAAAGGGATTACCCTATCTCGACGGCTTCGAATTTCTCTACATTCCAGGACATGCCGCTCGCCTTGCCGCATTTCTGTCTGGAGAACTGGACTTAGGGTCGCCATTTCTCCCGGACCTTCAATCGGTCAAGTCGGCCATTCCTGGAGTAAGAATCGACAGGGAGCTACCAGTCGTACAATCGGCATTAACGATTCAAGTATTGAAGCCTCCTTTCAACAGCAAGCGAGTTAGACAGGCTATCAAATATGCCATCAATCTGCGGAACTTGATCAGCGTGGTATACTCTGGCGAAGCGGTATGGGGATCTGCCGTGCCACCGGTATTCTTGGAATGGGCTCTTCCCCAGGACGAACTGCAGCGGCTTTGGCGGCAGGACATTGACCTCGCCAGACAACTTATGGCGGCGGACGGCCGGGCGGATGGCTTCAAGACAACCATCTACACCACGACTGCCCATGGACAAGTCTACATAGACATTGCGGAAAACATAGCCCGGCAACTTCGAGAGATCAACATCGATGTGTCCTTGCAGATCAAGGAGTATGCCGCTCACCTGGCCGCTGTTCAAGACGGCAATTTTGAGATGTTCGTCGGTCCAAAGACCATTTCCGCCGACATCGACGAGTACTTGTACGCCGGTTATCACACCAGGGGCGTTCGAAACTGGCCTCATGGCAGCGATCCTGCGCTCGATCTACTGCTCGAGAAGCAGCGCAAGAGTTTCAAGGAGGAGGAGCGGACAAAAATCGTTAAAGACATTCAGCGAATGCTGGCAGATTTAGCATTTGACGTGCCGCTGCCAAGCCCTTATTCTTTTTCGTCCGTTCCGCCCTACGTAAAGGACTATCAGGGCAGCGCTGACGCTGGCGCACCGGCCTTGATGTTCGTTTGGCAGGATAAATAGATACCTCTGCGCCAGTTGTGAGGAGAATGGAGCCAAAGGTGTCGACAGAATTATCGAACGAGTCGATCTATAGCGACCTGCGCGTGCTTGATCTCGCCGGCGAGATGGGCGCCTACTGCGGGAAACTTCTCGCCGACCTTGGCGCCGAGGTCATAAAGGTCGAGAGGCCCGGGGGAGACGCGACCAGAAGAATCGGTCCGTTTGTGGGGGACGATCCTCATCCCGAGAAGAGCCTTTACTGGTTTCAATTCAACACCAGCAAGAAAAGCGTAACCCTCGATATCGCGACGGCCGATGGTAAGGATATCTTCCGGAAACTGGCTGCCACCTCAGACATTATCATCGAGACTTTCTCCCCCGGCTACATGGACAGCCTTGGCCTAGGTTATGAAGAACTAAGTAAGGATAACCCCGGCCTGATCATGACCTCAATTACGCCCTTCGGTCAGACGGGACCGTACCGGGACTACAAGGCTTCGGACATAGTGGGTTTGGCGATGGGAGGTCAACTGTATCTGGCGGGTATGCCAGGCGAGCCGCCATTGCAGGCGGGAGCCTCTCAGGCTTACTATCAGGCTAACCTGCACGCGGCGGTCGGTACTCTCATTGCCGTACATTTCCGGGACGGCAGCGGCCTCGGTCAGTATATAGACCTATCCATGCAAGAGGCCATCACCCTGTCTATGGAAACCGCCATGCAGTATTGGGATATGAACAGACATCTGCGGAAACGCACCGGCCATGATCATCGCAGCCCCGGACACGGAGTCTATCCCTGCCAGGATGGTTTCGTCTGTCTGATGGCCTCGGCAGGTGCGGGGAAGGGTTGGGCGCCAATGGTATCTTGGATGAACGAAGAGGGACAGGGGCAGGAGCTGGCCGGCAGCGAATGGCTGGACCGCTACTATCGCATCGATCATCTAGACGAAGGGGACGCCTATATAATGCCATGGCTATTGGATCACACCGTTCAGGACGCCGTCGACGGGCTTCAAGCAAGGCACTGCATCGCCATGCCGGTCAACACGCCCAAGGATCTGTTGGAGAGCCCTCAGCTAAGGTCGCGGGATTTCTACGTGCAAGTTGCTCATCCCGAACTGAGCGCCGAATACGAGTATCCTGGGGCGCCATATCGTTTCAACCACATTGAGTGGCGAATATCCCACCGAGCCCCGCTTATCGGCGAGCACAATCAAGAGATTTTCGAAGGCCTTGGTTTGACGGGTCAGGATTTGATAGCGCTGAGAGGGGCCGGCGTCATATGATGAGTAGGAAGCAGTCCACGAGCACACAACCTTTTGCCGGCATTCGCATCGCCGATTTTTCCTGGTACGGCGCCGGCCCGATTGCCACGCGGTTCTTCGCCAATTACGGCGCCGAAGTAATCAAACTGGAGTCGCACTGCAATCCCGACGGCCTTCGCAGGAATGGCCCTTTTGCCGGAGGAACGCCTGGTATCACACTACCAGGCACGGCTCCCATCGATAGTCTGAATATTAGCGGCTACTTCGCCAACTTTAACAGCAACAAGCTGAGCCTGCAGGTCGACCTCAACCTACCTGAAGGCCGGGAAATAGCGAAGCGCCTCGTGAAGATCAGCGATATTGTGATTGACAACTTTACGCCCAGGGTCATGGAGCGGTGGCGCCTCACATATCAGGATTTAGTCAGGATTAAGCCAGATATCATCGTGGCCAATCTACCCATGCTCGGCTCGGTCGGCCCGCAGCGGGACTACGTGGGCTTTGGCTTTGCCCTTTCATCGCTCGCGGGCATCGACCACCTGACGGGAATGCCTGACGACTTGCCCACGAGCACCGGCACGAACTTTCCCGACTACTGCTGCAATCCCTGCCACACTACCATTGCTCTGCTCGCCGCCCTACGCTACAGGCGGAAGACCGGCAAAGGGCAGCACATCGAGGTTGCGCAGTTGGAATCGACTGTTCAGATCCTTGGCACTGCCCTGATCGATTACACCATTAACGGTCGAATTCAGAGCAGGCGCGGGAATAGCAATCCCAGCGCCTGCCCTCACGGCGTCTATCGCTGTAAGGGGGACGACCGCTGGTGCGCGATAGCCGTATTCACCGATGTCGAGTGGGCGAGTCTTTGCTGGGCAATGGGCCGGGAAGATCTTGTCCAAAGTCCCCTGTTTGGCACCTTGCAGGGCAGGCTGGCACGCACGAGTGAAGTAGATGATCTGGTGAATCGGTGGACCTCCTCGCTTAGTCCGGAGGATGTGATGGCGATTCTCCAGAGAGAGGGCGTGGCTGCCGGTGTTGTCCAGACGGCTGAAGATGCGCTGGACAAGGATCCGCAACTGGCTGCCCGGAATCACTGGGTCTACCTGGACCATCCTGAGGCCGGACGCACGGCTTACAACGGAGAAACATTTAGGCTTTCCCGCACACCGGGTGACATTCATTCCCCTGCTCCTTGTCTTGGCCAACATACAGAATTCGTCTGTCGCGATCTCCTGGGCATGACCGGGGACGAAGTTAGCGCCCTCAGGGAAGAGAAAGTACTCTACTAATGTGGTGTCCTCTGGGATTGCTCTGTCAACCAATTTGTCGTCGATTTCCGGATCGTGGACCGGGTAGGTGAGCCGGGAACCTGAACGTGCAGCGTTGTTCTTGCCGAATTGATCTGATTGCTGGACCTGGTTTCGAAAACAAGTTCTCGGATATTGGGAGGAAATGGGATGACGAGAATCGACGATTTGCAGAAGAAGTGTCCCGGTATTCCTCGAGAGGTCATCGTCAAACTTGAAGCCTTGAGATGTGGCATCGCCGATGCGGCGGCTCTCAGCGAATTGGGCCGGTGGATTCCTTCCGTGGGACCCCATGCGACATACAACTACGACCATGATGAGACCCCGAAAGAGTCGGCGGCGGGAGAATCTTCGACAGTTAGGCCTGGCTACACCAAATACCTGGGTTTGTTCCATACTAGAAACGGGCTTGGGGTTGAAATTCAAAAGGACTCGAAAAGTCCCTATCAAATCGGGAAACTGGACTCCGGCCAATTTGCCATCTATGAAGGGGAAGAAAAGGTGGAAGACATCTACTTTCCCCATATCCCCTGGCCGTTCGACGAACGACCAGCGCCGACAACTAGCAAAGGGACGCCGGCAACCAGGCTCGTTAACCTGAAGTCTCCTAATTGCTTTGATATTGTGCCAGTGCGGTTCTGCGAGTATTTTCCTCTGGGGGAGGAATGCACGTTTTGCAACTTCAATGCCGTCGCGGACGACGCTCGATCCGTTGGTGTCGGTCGCCCGGTCAGCATCAATCTCGAGGAAACGGCCGAGGCCTTCAAGCTTCTTAGCTCGGAG
>JAUSEJ010000183.1 GCA_030650265.1 Dehalococcoidia bacterium
CGGTCTTCCTCAAGTTGGTCAAGGAAGCCGACGTAGTGGTGGAGAACTACCGCCCAGGCGTGGCCGACAGATTGGGGATCGGCTACGACGTCTTGAAACAGGTAAATCCTCGTCTGATCTATACCGCCCTCTCCGCCTGGGGGCAGACCGGCCCGTATAGCGAGAAGCCGGGTTTTGACCCCCTAATGCAGGCTATTGGCGGGGTGATGGCCGGACAGGGCGGCTCCGCGGCGTCACCAGTCTTCAGCAAGGTCGCTGTGTCCGATTACGCTGCCTCCTTTCTTGGGGCTTACGGCACGGCAGTAGCTCTTTTTGTGCGGGAGAAGACTGGTATCGGCCAGCGCGTGGACAGCAATCTCCTTAATGCCGTTATCGCCATTCAAGCGGGAGGATTCATCCGGAGCGACGACGCCAGCAAATTGGTGACAAGCAAGCCCGTACCATATCAGCTGTTCCGAACGGCCGATTGTTGGATATTTGTTGCCTGCGGTAACCATACGTTTTGGGTCAACTTCTGCAAGGCGCTCCAGATCGAGGCATTCATCGATGACCCGCGTTTTGTCACGGTAGATGCGCGCAATGATAACAAAGAGGAGCTTCTAGGAATATTACAAGAACTGCTGCTAACTAACTCGACCGACGAATGGGTTCGTGTTTTGCAGGAACAGGACGTGCCGTGCGCTCCGGTGAAAGAACTGGACCAGTTGTTTGATGACCCACAGGTTATTCACAATGATATGGTGGTAGAGTACGATCACCCCGTGGTCGGCAAGATGCGGCAAATGGGCATTCCCATCAAGCTCTCGGAGACGCCCGGGAGGATATTCGGCCCGCCGCCCGCTCTTGACCAGCACACAATCGAGGTCCTCACGGAGTTAGGCTACTCACCGGAAAACATTGAAGCACTCAGGCGGAAGAAAGTGGTGTAGGCATACCAATTTCCTGCATGCCATGTGGTCTTATAGCCAATTCTTCTCATTTACCTGTACATTCCCTTGCTATAGATGGCTTCTCCTGTTATACTACGGGTCGTGCCTTCCTTCACGCTAGCTCGCTACGCCTGGCATAATTGGCACCGGTACGCGAAATAGTCTAGTCCACGATCAGGCGGAGGACCAGACCATCGGGTCAGCCCCTTGAAATCCGGACGAGGAACGTCGTTTGAGGCTCAGCTCGGGACAGGGGCCGTGGGGAGTCCATAATCAATGTATTACGAGACAGTCATCGGGCTCGAGGTTCACGCCCAACTGTTGACAAAAAGCAAGATGTTCTGTTCCGACAGCGCCGAGTATGCCAACGCAGCGCCAAATACCCACGTCTGTCCGGTTTGCCTGGGCATGCCCGGAGTGT
>JAUSEJ010000188.1 GCA_030650265.1 Dehalococcoidia bacterium
GCCCGCCGCTGCTGCGCCCTGGTGCCGATCCGCTGTCCTCGTCGCCGGGCTTCCTTCGCCGTCCGCTCATTCTTCCAGAGGAAGTCCAAAAGGGCCATCACTAGCCTCTAGTATGGGTCGGATGCGCAAAGGTCGTTGTACTTGTTCTCGGCAAATCCCTGAACGCCGCTGGTGTAAACACTCTTGCCCCGCCAGACAACGGTCCAGGCGGGAGGGCTGCCATTCTGAAATACGTAGCGGTCGCCAGCAATGAAGGGGCAATCGTGCTTACCGCCACCACCGCCGGACTCGCTGCCCTTGAAGGCATCAGCGCTCTTGTTCGGAAACAGTGCTTTCTGTATGGCCTTCATCTGAGTCTGCACGTCTGAGCCAAAGCCACCGTTCAGACCGATCTCATAGATGAGGTATGTCGCCCCGGCTGCGATTCCACCGGCTATCACGCTCCCGACCGCCGACTTTGCCATCAGACTCGCCTCCAAAGCAACCAGATTGCCACTGCTGCTACTCCCAGCGCCGCTACCCCACCGATGGATGCCTTAATATCCTCAATTTTCTTCTCGAGACGCCAGGTGAAAGCCTGAGTGCCGAAGTATCCCAGGGCCACCCCGACGGCTACGACGATTGCGCCGATGATGACGACAGGCATCTGTTACCCCACCGTGAAGTACACGAATATGCTGTTGCCGCTCGTTTCTACCTTCGTCGCGCCGACCAGCCCGCCCACAGCGCTAGCGACAGCAGCGGCCATCCCGGCGACCAGTGAGGGCACCGTGATTACGATGCGATGATCGCCCTTCTCCAACGCGACATTCGGGATTGTCTTGGCGTCCCCGCTCGCCTTTGTCTGCCAGCCCACAGCCCGCCTCCTACTTGAGTACCTTCTTGAGTCCGATTGCTCCGATAACACCTAGCAGCAAGGCGGGTATCGGGTTCTTCGCGATCCAGTCGATTGCTATCTGAAGCTGGCCGATGCCCTGAGTTACTGGCGTCGTGCTACCTGGAGGTTTCGTGGTCGTCGTTCCCAAGCAACTCCACTTCCCGCCCGCGGTGCGGCCAGTTCTGTCGCCCCAGCTCTGCAACTCTGCCAGTGAGCCTGGCAGGCGCCCATAATCAGCATTGAACTCAGTTCCGATGCACTCAGGCAAGCCGATGCCCTGAGCCCACTGTGCGATTTCGCTTGGTGTAGCCATGATCTTCTCCTTAACCCCAAACTATGAGCGCCAGGGCAACTAGCCCGGCGACTACCACCAGACCAACCGTGCTCTCGGCTGGAGGCGTCGTACTACCAGGCAGAGGCGTCGTACCACCACCCCCGGTACCCATTTCCTTATTCGCCAGACTCGCGAACTCCTCGACCGCGTGCCTGTAGTTACCGCGTGGTGGTAGTCCGAGCGTGCCCGCCGCATTCCACCAGTCCCGATAGTTACCTGCCGCTGAGTACAACTGATAGGCACGACTGGCGTTGACGGTCGGGTCGTACAGGTTCAGGCTTGCCCATTGTGTGTGTGCCCCTGGTCCTACGTTAATTTGATATAAGCCTCTCGAATCTTCACCATTTGTATTGTGGGCGTTTGTGTTTCCACCTGATTCTAGGCTTATGACACCGAGGGTGTTGCCCCACTCAGACTCGGGCCAACCAGCCTGCTTGATGATGTCAAGAAGTGTCATTGACATAGAACACCTCCAGATGTATCATAGAGACAATCAGGAGGATCGAAATGAACACGATTCGTCGCAAGGTTATCCGAGACTACAAATGGATGACCCCAGAACTTTTCTGGGGGCGCACAGAACGATCGAATGGGTGTTGGCTGTGGACAGGAGATTCCTCGAAGGGCTATGGTCGGGTCGGCTACGATGGACAAATCTGGGCGGCTCATCGCTTGGCGTGGTTCCTTACCAACGGACACATCCCTGATGGTCTGCTCGTGTGCCATTCTTGTGATGTGAACTACGCCCCAGGTGAGCTTACGTACCGTCGATGTATTCGGCCGGATCATCTCTGGCTTGGAGACTGTGCTGCGAATCTCCAAGACATGGCCAAGAAGCATCGGTGTGCCCTTCAATTGCGTCATGCGCGAGGTGAGCACGTCAATACCGCCAAGCTTTTCCCTGAACAGGTTCTCACTATCAGAAAGAGACACGCAGCGGGCGAGGCCATACGTGCTCTGTCTAATGAGTATGAGCTTGCTTACCAGAGTATCCGCGCCATCGTTTTGCGCCAACACTGGAAGCACCTCCCCTGACGTCACTGCTTCGCTCCCATTTGTCTCTTACCCGCCTGTTGGCTGATGAGCAGTACGATAGCAGCCAGGCTTCCGAGCCCCAGTATCGGATGAGCGTACACCCAAGCCTGTGTCTTCGCCCTAGCATTGGTCAACCACTCGTTCAAGTCCGGCATCTCCAGCCCTCCCGTCGTCGCCGGAATACAGACCCAGCTACCATCAGACTTGCGCCGACCGGTTACGTTCGCCCAAGGACATAACTCCGCACGAAGGGGGAGACGACCCCCGTGCTCGTCGGCGAACGCCCGGCCGACGCAAGTCCCGAGACTGGCATCGGGCCATCCGATAGCCTGGACCCAGGCCGCAATCTCTGCAGCCGTTGCCACGTCTTGCCTCCCTACGGGCTGACCACGGTAGCAGTCACAGTATTGGCACCAGTTACCAGGACGAGGAGCGTCTTCGCCGCGGTAGTCACAATGGTTGCCGCCCCGACGAAGGTACTCCCCACACCACCAGCCAGTGTGATCGTTTGGTTACCGGTGTTATTGATATGGACCAGGAAGGAATCCCCGGTAGCATAGCCGGGCAGTAGTGTGCAGATTTCAGTGCCTGTAGCGAGCGTAGCCGTAACTGCGCCGGTTGTAGAGGCATCTGTGATGAGGCCCCCGACAAGGGCAGCAGCGGCATACGTCACAGCACCATTGGACGTCAACGGCGTGTTGGTCGTCTTCTTTAGGAAGGCCGCGCCACGAGACGCGACGATACCCGCCGAAGGTGTCCCGCCCGTGCCGGCGGCCCCAGCTACTAGGAAGATGCCACCGCCGATGCCGCCGGTAGTGCCGCCGTTGCCTCCGTTGCCGGCAGTGATAGTGACGCTGGACCCGAGGCCACCAGTAGCCGCTCCGGCTGAAGCCCCGCCGTTACCCCCGGTGATTGCGATGGCGCCCGC
>JAUSEJ010000190.1 GCA_030650265.1 Dehalococcoidia bacterium
GAGAATGAGAAGCCCGGGAGCCAACACTGCCCCAATCTTTCCCAATGGCTTGAAGTCAGTCCGGCCAAACATGGTCGCGATCACTGAGATCACAAATGAGCCAGCACTGAGGCCGGTGAGGTAGAAATAGAAAGCGATTAGGATCCCAAAGGGCATCTCGTGGTGTACGTTGTAGGTGACAATAATATCCACGCGCTATTCCTCCAGTTTCGCCTGTTCCTTGGTCCGTTCCCAGATATCATAGGGAGTGCCGATCAGCGGATCCATCGCCGATTCATCACCGCCTATGTAGAATACGTGAGGGTTGGTCGACATCTCCCGCTTGAGGACACGCACCGGTTGAGTCGACAGGAGTTTAGAGAGTTCGCTCGTCGGGTCCATGATGTTGCCAAACGTTCTCGCTCGCGCGGGACAGGTGTTGACACAGGCGGGCTCCAATCCGGCATCAACCCGGTGAGCACACCAATAGCACTTCTGTACTATCTTCTTCAACGGGTTCACGTATCTCACGTCGTAGGGACACGATGCGATGCAGTAGCGGCAGCCGATGCATCTATGCTCATCCACCATAACGATCCCGTCGTCCCTTTGGTAGGTGGCCTGCGTAGGGCAATTCGTGAGACAGACCGGATCGCCGCAGTTGTTACAGAGAGAAGGCAAGAATTGTTTGGTGACGTTCGGATACTTCCCCTTCTCAATCTGTTTGACCCAAGACCGAAAGACGCCCAGAGGCACGCCGTTCTCGGCTTTGCAGGCCACGGCGCAACTGTGGCAACCAATGCACTTGCGTAGGTCTATGGCCATTGCCCATCTTACTTTGGGTGACTCTGACATGAGTTCACAATCCTCCTAACAGCGAAACAAGCGTAACGGAACCAGTGTGCCTGACTAGCAGCACTCCAATGGGTAAATCACTCTCGCCTACTATGATTTGGGTAGCCCCTGCGGATGGCACTTCAGGCAATCCTCGTTCGGCTGATGGCATTGCCGGCAGTATTCCATTTGCGGACGGTTTGTCTGAGGCTCGCCAAAATCGTGAGCTATATTTCGATGGCAGTTCGCACACAGGACGCCTACGGTTTTTACATGAAATTCATGGGGAATCCTGATGTTATTCACGTTGTACTTGAAGTCAACTTGCTCGTTAGAGATGATCTTTTCGTGACAGCGCCGACAATTTGGGCTAACTTGTTCAGGGTCCGCTTTGAATCCGCTGCGATAACCATCGGCGACTACCAACCAGCCTGGTTTGGCATGGCAGTCGACGCACTTGACCTTATCATAGCCCGGATGGACCAATGACATCTTGCTCATGTCTGGCGTATCGCCGATGCCGTGACAGGTGAGGCAGTAGATGGGATTGGTCGAAGTGAAGTTGGCAATACCGAGTAAGGGGAGGGAACCTAGCACAAGAATTAGAAATGCACCAAGAATAATAACCATTTTTGGCAGCCCGGCGATCTTGTCAATCAGGCCCGGTATGCCCGACCGACGAGGGCTATAGTAGTCCATGTTTCTCCCCCTCAGCGTAGTTTGGCAGCCGCCCCACTGCCCGTGTACGCCTATCATTTTAGTTACAAAACATAAGAAAGCCATAAAATTATAGCATATATTTATAAAAAATGTATTAAGGTTTTATTAAACTCTTAATACTGGGCTGAGTTGGCCAGTAGTTCTTGGCTAGATGGCCTTTTCGGTGAGCTTTCGTGTCTAAGTGTTGAATGTTCTGTCCATAGGTGGGTTACCCGTGGCAAACTGCAACGAGTTGCGGCCGCTAGCGGAAAAAGATGAGGATCGTCAGGCTGGTAAGTAGCCAGAGGGCGATATCCACTAGTAGAGGCCTGTCTTTCAGGAGTATCTCCTCAGGGCTCCCACCTTCGTTTCTCAGGTGGACTAGGTAAAGATAACGGAATATGCCGTAGAGCACAAAGGGTATGGTCAACATCATCGCGTGGTTAGAAGGCAGAGACTCGGCGGTAAAAGTGTAGAGACTGTAGGCCATCACAGTCGTGGACGTAACAACGGCGATCATCTCATCCAGGAGTTCGGGGGTGTATTCTTTAAGAATGGCCCGATGTTTCGAGGCGTCGTCACTGAGAAGAATAAGCTCATGGCGGCGTTTGCTGAAGCCGAGAAATAGAGCACCAAGCAAAGTACAGACGTACATCCATGGGGTAATAGGCACGCTAATGATTACTGCTCCGGCTACTGCTCTCAACACGAAGCCGGCGGCGATGGAGAAGACGTCCACTATCACCATGTTCTTGAGGGAAAAACAGTAGGCCAGATTCAATACGAAGTAGCCCAAAGCGACGAGACCAAATGCGCCGTTTAACATGAAGCTGACAGGCAATGACAGGCCGATCAACAGAACGACGGTAACTATTACCTGCCGGGCGTTGATCTTACCAGAGGCAAGGGGTCGAAGTCCTTTGATCGGATGCTGTCTGTCCTTCTCGATGTCGACCAGGTCGTTTATCAGGTAGACTGCGGAGGATAAGAGGCAGAAGAGAACAAAGCCCATCAGAGACAGGGCGATGAGGGTAGCTTCCTTCGATAGATCAAAGGGGTGCAGGCGTTGACTGATGGAGAAAACGAAAGCGAAGAAGATTATCGCGTTCTTCGGCCACTGTTTGGGGCGCATCTCGATGAGGAGGAATTTGAGCACGCAATGTCCTTGGCCTGGTATCATGGACATGATACTTCATGGAGGTGAAGAGCGTCAAATCCTCTTGACTTTTGGCCGTCCAGAGCCTATCCTTAGACAGTGGTCCCCGCTGGGGGCCATTTACGCGGTAGGGAGCAACAGACCGTAGCATGATGGTAAAGCAGCGTCTCGATGTGCTCTTGGTCGACAAGGGGTTTGTCGAAAGCAGGGAGAGGGCGAAGGCGTTGATTCTAGCGGGTGAGGTTACGGTCAATGGCGAAACCGCCAGGCAGCCCAGTGGCAACGTTTCATGTGATGCTGTCGTCGTCATTAAGCGGCCGCCACCTTATGTCAGCCGTGGTGGCATTAAGCTCGCTCATGCGATCGAACAATTCTCCGTTGGCCTGGCAGGCAAGGTCGCCATAGACGTCGGGGCATCCACGGGTGGCTTTACCGATTGTTTGCTGCAGAAGGGAGTGGCCAGGGTCTACGCCGTGGACGTGGGTTACGGCCAGTTCGATTATAGGCTGCGCAATGATTCTCGTGTAGTGGTTCTGGAGCGTACAAATATTCGTGGTGTTCAGAACCTGCCAGAAGAAATGGATATTGCCACTATAGATGTTTCCTTCATTTCACTTGATAAGGTATTGCCGGTTGTGCAGCGGCTTCTGAACGACCATGGGATCATCATTGCCCTTGTCAAGCCCCAGTTCGAAGCCGGGCCAAGGAATGTTGGTAAGGGAGGGGTGGTACGCAATCCTCTTATTCACGCCAGCGTGTTACGTTCGGTCGGTGAGTTTGCTATTAGGCTTGGCCTGAAACTTAGAGGACTCACGGCGTCGCCTCTCCTCGGGCCAGCAGGGAATAGGGAGTTTCTAATGTATTTGTCCAAGCGATCGGAGGGTCAGGAACTTGAACCATCAATCGAAGAAGCCATCGCCGGTTAGTTGTGGATAAGATCGGCATTCTCTTTCATCCTAAGATTGCCTTTGCATTTCCGCTGGCGAAGGAGTTGGAGCGCGAGGCGAAGTCCTTTGGCGTGTCGGATGTCTGGCTTTCTTCGGCCTGGGATGAACTAAGCATCATCGCCGAGGCTCCAGGCAGCGGCATGGTCATCACGTTGGGCGGCGACGGAACTATTCTCAGAGCGGCGAGAGCAGTGTCTCCACTGGGGGTACCGATTCTGGCCGTCAACCTCGGCAAGCTCGGCTTCCTGACTGAGCTGAGTCCGGACACTGCTTGCAGGGAGCTGCCGCAGTTCTTGGCGGGCAGGGCCTGGATCGAGGAGAGGATTATGCTGCAAGTACAGTTGAAGACGACGGCGCGGAGCCTCACGGCGAGAAGTGTGGATGGTCAGGCAACCCTCGATCCAGATTGCTCATTTCATGCTCTAAACGAGGTAGCAGTGGCCCGCGGAGAAAGACTACGAGTCATAAACGTCGATGTCAGGATCGACGGCGAGAAGGGGCCATCCTATGTCGGGGACGGGATGATCGTGTCTACGCCTACCGGCAGCACTGGCTATTCACTGGCGGCCGGTGGCCCTGTGCTTCACCCGGAGCTTGGCAACTTCATCGTAACGCCTATTGCTCCTCACCTCAAGATTGGCAGGGCCATAGTTATACCAGCATCATCGACGGTGGAGCTAGACATAAGGACCAATGACGGAGCCATACTGAGCGTGGACGGCCAAATAGACGTGTCGCTTGGCACCGGCGATGGAGCGAAAGTAGTCCGGAGCCCATACGTTACCAGGCTGTTGCGTGCCCGATCACGAACCTATTTCTATGGCGCTCTGGCAGCGCGTCTCAAGTAGAGGGTGTTGGTTTGCTATTAGAGCTTAACGTCACGAATTTTGCCATTATCGACCGGCTGTCTACCCAGTTCAGACGTGGTTTCAACACTCTAACCGGGGAGACCGGAGCCGGGAAAAGCATCATCATAGACGCGCTGGGAGCTGTTTTAGGGGGTCGAACCGGACCGGAGGTAATCAGGACCGGCTGTGAAATGGCGAGGATTGAGGCGCTCTTCGACACGGCCCGACTCGACGAAAGCGTTAGATCGGAACTTCGCGATCTCTTCATTGAGAACGGCATCGAGATGGAGGAGACCCTGGTTCTCAGTCGCGAGATAAGTCGATCGCGAAGTGTTTGTCGCATCAATGGCCGAGCCACGCCAGCCTCTTTTCTCGGGAGGGTGGGGCAGTTACTGGTCGACATCCATGGACAGAGCGACCACCTGTCCTTGCTGAGGCCTGCCGAGCACATCCGATTCCTCGATCGCTACGCTGGCTTGACAGATCAGCGCCAGTCCGTCGCAAACACGGTAAAAAACTTACGGTCGATCAGGCGCGAACTGGATGACATGGCAAAATCCGATCGTGAGTCTGCCAGGCGGCTTGATCTCCTGGATTACCAGATTAAGGAGATAGAGGCGGCCAAGGCAAGGCCGGGCGAAGAGGAGGAACTCCAGGCGGAGCATCGACTTCTTGCCAATGCCGAGATGCTCTCAGCCCACTCGACATCAGCCTATTCTCTGCTTTACGACGGTGGAGCCGGCAGTTTGAGCGCTCTCGACGGACTCAGTCGGGCTCTGGTTGACATAAACGAGCTAGGCCGTCTAGACCCGACATTTAAGGAGCAGCGCGAGCTGGCGGAGAGCATATCGTACCAGTTGGAAGACCTGGCCAGCGCTTTGCGTGCTTATCGGGATAATATTGAGTTCAATCCCAACCGAATGGCGGCCATTGAGGAGCGACTGGAGTCATTCCGAAATCTAAAGCGCAAGTATGGGGGCAGCATCGAGGAAGTATTGGCGTTTGTCGAGCGAGCAAAGCGAGACATGAGCGCCATAACTCACAGGGATGAGAGGATCGGGGATCTTCGTCAAGAGGAGGTCGTCCTGCGACAAGAATTGGGACTTGTCGCTTCTCAACTCTCGCTAATGAGGCAGGAAGCCGCTGAGTTGTTGGCACGGGAGATCGAAAAGGAGATTCAAGGTCTTAGTATGCCCAAGGCGCGATTTGTCGTGTCCATCGTTCAGGTCGATCAGCCGGACGGCGTTCCCTTCAAAGGTCGTGATCAGGAAGGCCACATGGCTGGCGATCGGCAAGTGGCCTTCGATGAATCAGGGATAGATCGAATCGAGTTTCTTATAGCTCCTAATCCCGGTGAAGCATTGAAGCCGTTGGTCAAGATTGCCAGCGGGGGTGAGACCTCCAGAATCATGCTGGCGATGAAGACCGTTTTGAGCAAGGCTGACCCGGTTTCGACTTTGGTGTTCGATGAAGTTGAGGTAGGAGTCGGTGGGCGGAGTGGCCATCTGGTTGGCCAGAAACTCTGGAATCTCACGCGGTCCCATCAAGTGATCTGCATTACCCATTCGCCACAGGTCGCCGCGTTTGGCGATGTCCATTTCCGCGTTCACAAAGAAATGTTGGCAGACCGGACGTTGACTCAATTGCAAGAGTTGGCTTTGTCGGAAAGAATCGTTGAGATCGCGCAAATGCTGGGCTCCGATACGGAATCCACGCGAAAGAGCGCCGAAGAGATGATTTCTTTGGCGGCAGCAGTGAAGCTAAGGGAGCAGGTGCCGACATGACAGTCGATAGGGCAAGACTAAGCGATGTCCCGCAGATCCACAAGCTGGTCAACTTGTTTGCCGATAGAGACGAGATGTTGCATCGTCCGCTCAGCGAGCTCTACGAGAATGTGCGCGACTACTTTGTCATTCGCCATGAAGGTCGATTGATTGGCTGCGTGGCATTGCACGTGACCTGGCTCGATCTGGCCGAGCTAAAAGCCCTTGCGGTGGATCTGGAGTGGCAGGGAAAGGGACTGGGCAGTAAGCTTGCAGCGGCATGTTTGGAAGAAGCGAGAGAGATGGACATCGCCACTGTCTACGCCTTGACCTACAGACCGGGATTCTTTGCGCGATTTGGCTTCAAGGTCGTCGATATTTCCCAGCTCCCGCGCAAAGTATGGGGCGAGTGTTACCGCTGCCCAAAATTTCCGGACTGTGACGAGATAGCGATGGTCCATCATTCTGGTGACGAAGGGGTATAGTCGTGATAGATAATGACCGATTGCTAGCTGTCTTCTTTGATTTGGTTAAGATAGACAGCCCTTCCGGAGAAGAAGGTGCGGTAGCCGAGTATGTGATTGGCAAATTGCAGTCGATGGGGATTAGCTCCCGCACAGACAAGACGGGCAACGTCATTGCACGTTTACCTGGTACTGGGGAGGCAATTCTACTGAATGCCCACCTGGATTCGGTCATGCCCTGCAGGGGAATCACCTGTAAGTTGGACGGCGGAATTATCCGCAGCGATGGCACCACCGTTCTGGGAGCCGACGATAGAGCCGGAGTGGCCATTATTCTGGAATCTGTGCAAGCGGCTGTGAGCGGCGGCATACCGACGTGCCCGATTGACATAGTCTTTACCGTTAGGGAGGAAACGGGGTTGTGGGGAGCCAAGAATCTGGACTATGGTCAGATCACCGCCCGGCAAGGGCTGATAATTGACCATGGTGGGCCGATAGATCACGTTGTGGTAGCCGCACCCTCCCAAAACAATATCGAAGTCACGGTCCACGGGGTTGCCTCTCACGCCGGCGTCAATCCTGAGGATGGTGTCAATGCCATTGCTATTGCTGCCGAAGCGATCGGTGATTTTCCCGTCGGCCGAGTGGATGAAGAGACAACGTCTAATGTCGGCCTGATCAGAGGCGGCACAGCGCGCAACATCGTTCCCGACCTGGTGACAATTGTAGCCGAAGCTCGGAGCCACGATGAGACGAAGTTGGAGGCCCAAACCGCCCGGATGAAAGCCGCCTTCCAAGTGGCGGCTGCCAGATATGGCGGAAAGGTGGACATCGATATCCAGCGATCCTATGGCTGTTTCTCGGTGCCGGTTGAGGCGCCGGTCTTTCAGCGATTGGCGGCTGCCGCCCGGTCTATCGGCATGGATCTGAAGCCAGAGAAGACTGGTGGTGGCAGCGACGCCAACGTATTCAACAAGCGGGGAATACAGTGCATTATCCTAAGCGCAGGCTATGATGAAGTCCACACGGTAAAAGAGTGGGTCTCACTCGCCCTTATGGCGCAAAGCGCCGAACTGGTGTTGAAAGCGATATCGGCCACGATCTGAACGCATCATCATCTCAGTAGGGGCGAATCCTTAAGCTTAAGGATTCGCCCCTACGCTCGTGGTAAACCAGAACCGGCATTTTGGAGGAGAACATTGTCGACTGAGAAGACCATTGAAAGCCAGCGCCTATATGAGGGGCGGATTATCAACCTCCGGTTGGATACTATAGAGCTTCCCGACGGACGAACTGCCAAACGGGAGATTGTCGAGCACAGGGGAGCCGTGGCCATTGTCGCCATCGACGAAAATGATAACGTTCTTCTCGTCCGCCAGTTCCGCACGCCTGTGGGAGGAGTTCTCCTTGAGGTGCCGGCCGGAACCCTCGATCCAGGTGAGAAGCCAGAGGATTGCGCTCGACGCGAACTGCAGGAAGAGACCGGCTTTGCGGCGGGGCACATCGAGCGACTGGGAGGCTTCTACAGCGCCCCCGGCTTTTGCACGGAGTACCTTTACCTGTATTTGGCCACCGAGCTGACCCCCAGCCGTCTCGAGGCCGACTACGACGAGAACATCGAGGTGGAGAAAGTTCCTTTGAGCGAAGTACATCACCTGATCACCTCTGAGAAGATCCGCGATGCAAAGTCAGTTGGCGGCCTGCTGCTGACCCTGTTCTCACGGTCGGGGAAACCTACCTAGCGTCTAAGATGTTTGCAGGCGCCCGGCAATTGATTTTTCGTGTTTCACCGGACCCATGTCCACATGTCCAACATAGCGAGTAGTTCAATTGGGGTGTAGTGGTCAGCCCTTCGTCAAAAAATCTGCTCCAACTGCAGGGGTCTTGGCCAGAACCCAAGTGATTGAAGGTTGGCTGAGAGCCCAAACTATTTGTTGTGCTATAATAGGGCCCGGAGGAAACAGACCTTGCCGATCAGAGTCCTGCTGCCTGAGATCGCGATGAAGATTGCCGCTGGTGAGATCATTGAGCGCCCGTCTTCCGTCGTGAAAGAGCTAATCGAGAACTCCTTAGATGCGGGCGCGACCGTGGTGACAGTCGAGGTGAGGGGTGGGGGAACACAACTTCTCAGGATCACGGACGACGGCAGCGGCATCCCTGCCGGCGAGGTGGACCTTGCCTTCCGACGTCATGCAACCAGCAAAATCTCGGGTCTAGCAGATCTGCAATCCGTAAAAACTTTGGGATTCAGAGGCGAGGCCCTGCCCAGTATTATATCGGTAGCGGACGTTACGCTTCTGACCCGCGTCAGATCGGCACTGGCGGGAACCTATGTGGGTTTCAAGCGGGGAATTCTGACGGAGCAGGGAAGCCGGGGCTGCCCTGAGGGTACAACTGTGACCGTACGCAACCTTTTTGCCACCGTTCCGGCGCGTCTAAAATTCTTGAAATCGACTTCCACCGAGGTTGGTCAGATCAGTCAATTGGTTTCTCAGTGCGCCCTCGCGTATCCCGGGGTGAAATTTACCCTGATTGTCGAAGGGAAAGACGTTTTTCATAGCCCGGGTAGCGGCAAGCTGCTTGACGTGGTGGCCCAGCTTTATGGTTTGGAAACGGCCAGACAAATGATCGAGATCGATCGCACGAGCAGGGAGGGCGAAGATGGGGTCCGGGTTTGGGGCTGCGTCAGCCCGCCATCTGTCACCAGAAACAACCGCACATATATGAGTATTTTTGTGAACAAACGTTGGGTTCAGAATCGACGGATCGCTGTGGCGACGGAGGAGGCTTATAGAGGCATGCTCCAGGTCGGGCGGCATCCGATCGTCGTGCTCAACGTCGATCTGGCGCCAACGGCTGTGGACGTCAACGTTCATCCGGCGAAGGGTGAGGTCAAGTTCGTCAGGGAGGATGAGGTCTTCGATGCCGTGTATAGGCCGATAAGGGCGGCCCTCGTTGGCTCTTCTGCGGTACCCGCCATGCACCTGCCGACTGATGGTGGATACAAGGAAACCTCTACTAGCGTGCCTATGGCGGCCTTGGACGCCGGCGGTTGGTCTGCGGGCCTTGCGATCAGTCAGACCGAAGATCGCCTTGAACCCCGGACGTCGCCGATTCAGGGAGGCGCCAGCACTTTGCCCTTCCTGCGGGTCGTCGGGCAGATGGGGGAAACCTACGTGATCGCCGAGGGTCCCGATGGCATGTATCTCATCGATCAGCATACGGCCCACGAGCGGGTCCTGTTTGAGAAGATCAGGGGCCAATTGGACGAGAATAGAGCGGAATCTCAGGGAATACTCGATCCTTTACTAGTCGAGCTAACGCCGTCTCAGAACGAGCGGCTTCAGGCGAATCTTCCTGCTCTTGTGGCGGGTGGATTCGCAGTCGAAACTTTCGGCAGCAATTGTTGCCTTCTTAGGGCTGTTCCGTCGTTTCTCCGCGAAGCGAATCCCAAGGAGGCTTTTCTGGCCGTTCTCGACGACCTGAGCTACGGTGCGGCAACCATGGAATGGAAAGAAAAGCTGGCTATGTCGATGGCCTGTCACGGCGCCGTACGAGCCGGGCAGGCGCTGTCCATCGAGGAGATGAGAGATCTCATTAGACAATTGGAGAAGACCAACCTTCCCCGCACCTGCCCTCATGGCCGACCGACCATGGTACACCTCAGTTCGTCCCTGCTCGAAAAGGAGTTTGGGAGAAGGTAGCTTGCCTCGCGAGCCTTGGCCAGCATATTGGAGTCAGGATGCAATTTCAAGATTGGTTTGCGATGTGGTTGAGGCGTATCAGGAGAGAACGTAGGGGCGAAAACATAGAGTCGAAAAAGCAGGGGCGAAAAGTAGGGGCGAAAAATTTTTCGCCCCTACGATGCTGTGCATTAAACCGGTTTGCAGGATGGATCGCCGATATGTCAGTCCCAAATCTCCTACAGTTTAAGGTAAGAGTGGGCATAGATCCATTTGTT
>JAUSEJ010000194.1 GCA_030650265.1 Dehalococcoidia bacterium
CTACATTATCCACCTTATTTTGGCCTCTTCAAGTGTCTAGTTTCATGGGTCCACTATATTATTCCTTTGAGGTGTTTCGAAATGGCGAGCTGCTCGACAGAAGAGTCGCATACAGCTTTGAAATCGGGACTATCCATTACAAAGGACAAAACAAGAATCTCATCAAAATGGGCAAGGATGTCAACGGCGATACAATCCCTGATTTGGAAGTTTATGGTCCGCGCACCTTTATCTTGTCCGGATCTTGAAAAGCCGTCGAGGAAAATGCCTGTTGGCGACTGGGGAGGCGGTTCGTTACGAAGGTTGAATTTGTTTGGCAGACACTGTGGGGAATTCAAAACCAACATTCATAATGTGAATATGGCCGACCGAATCATGCCCTACGGAACGTTGAGTAATTGGCGACTCATGTCGGTTCCCCATCGGGCCGAACTCGAACACTATCCTCGGCTTTGCCAATGCCCCCAAGTGGGTACCCCCGGGCAGACTCGAACTGCCGCACACGGTTTAGGAAACCGCTGCTCTATCCTCTGAGCTACGGGGGCAAAAGAAGGCAAACTCTGCGCTTGCCTTCCTGGTGGAGATAGGGGGATTCGAACCCCCGACCTCTGCGATGCGAACGCAGCGCTCTCCCGATTGAGCTATATCCCCGGACGAGCTGTCAGCCGTCAGCTTTCAGCCATTGACCAAGGCCTTGCAGACGTGATTATAGCATCGTCTGAAATGGACTGTCAAGAATAATCAGGCAGAAAGGCGTCTATTGCCGGGGGGTAAAGGCGGGCTGCTTTTTTCGCCGGGCGCGCCGGCCGGTCTCGGGGAGAAAGAGGCCCGGGATGAGCATGGCCAAAGGGTAAAAGGTGGAGACTAACAGGGCTACGAACAGGGTACCAGCGTTCTCGTAGATGAAGCCCACGAGGGGTGGTCCAAAAACCGCGCCAGCGTTCATGAGGGTAACGATGAATGCCGCCCCCACCGCCACTTCTCGGGGTTTGACGCCTGCAAGGTCGTATGGAATGGCTAAGAGAGCCGGTATGATGAGAGCGACAAGAACGCCATGCACAAAGGAAGAAGCGCCAAGGACAATCGTGCTGTCTCCCCAAAGCATGCTCAGGCGCATAGCAAACGCGGCAACGGTCGCCACGCAGATCACGGGCTTCTTGTAGCCGACCTTGTCCATGACGAACGTGGAGAGGAAGGAGCCGGCCATGGAGCCCAAAGGGAAAAGACCGATCAGCAGGCCGGCAGTGGTCAGGGGAATATCCTTCTCCCTCAGCAAGAAGGTAGGCCAGAAAACTATAAAAGAACTCCAGCCGCCCATCATCCCCATGAACCCGAACCCGGCCAGCCAGAGTTCCTTATACTTGACCACGCTGCGCAGGGGCGAATCGCCCTGCGTCCGAACACCCTCCAGATAGCTTCTGGTAGCCCTCTCCCGACCGACCAGGTGCCAGATCAGGCAGGTCATCATGAGCAGAACGCCGTAGGTGTAAAGGGCGCCGCGCCAGCCACCGACGAGTTCCATCCAGAAAGGCGTGAGCGCCACCGCAGCGCTCGAAGCTAGATTGCCCAAGCCACTGGTGATGCCTTGTACGGCAGGCACCTCCCGCGTCTCAAACCATTGCTGGATTAGGAGAGGAAATACCGCCGTACGCGAGATAAAGGCTGCTACAAATCCGGCCCTTCCCAGAAGCTCGATCTCATAGGTAGGAGCCCACCCCTGGAGGAGCGTGAAGGCGCCGCCGACGAACATAGTTACCGTGACAATCTTCTTCGGGCTGTAGCGCGAAAACAAGGCGGTAAGGGGGATCACAAGGATCGCCGTGAAGATCCAAAAGATGGCGCCAAGCACGCCTGACTGAGTGGGTGACATGTTCAAATCCCGAGTCATGGCGGGCAGCATGACGCCCAAAGAGAGGCTGACCAATTGGGCCGCCTCTGACATGCCCCAAAAGGAGCTGATGACAACCCAACGATAGGATGAAGGCCTCCTTTCGTCGATGGCTTTATCGCCAGAGATCATGTCATTCTACTTTCGATACTCGTAGAACCCCTTGCCGGATTTGCGGCCGAATTGGCCGGCGAGGACCATGCGCTTCAGGATCGACGGCGGGGAAAAGCGGGTCTCGCGGAACTCGTCGAACATCTGCAGACCAACGTAGTAGATTGTGTCGATGCCGATCAGGTCGAGCAGGGCCAGTGGGCCGATAGGGAAGCTACAGCCGAGCATCATGCCCTGGTCGATGTCCTCCTTGGAAGCCAACCCGGCCTCCAAGACCCGCGCCGCATCCAGCAGATAGGGAACCAGGAGACGGTTGACCACGAAGCCGGTGGTGTCTGGCGCCAGAATCGGCGTCTTACCCAAGGAATTGCCAAATTCCCGCAGGGTCGCGATGGTCTCGTCGCTGGTGACCAGAGTTTTGACTACCTCGACCAGTTTCATCAGAGGAACGGGATTGAAGAAGTGTAGCCCGCCAACTCGCTCCGGTCGTTTAGTCGCCGCGGCGATCTCGATTATGGTCATCGATGAGGTATTGCTGGCGAAAATGGTCTCCGCCTTGCAGATGTTGTCCAGCTCGGCAAACAGCTTTCTCTTCTCGCCAATGTTTTCGATGATGGCCTCTATTACAATATCGCAGTCCTTGAAATCGGCGAGGGCAGTGGTGGGCGTTAGCCGGCCCATGGCGGCATCGGCGTCCGCCTGGCCGATGGTCCCGCGATTGACAAGCCGGGAGAGTGATGTCTTAATGTTCGCAACTCCGCGGCTTAACAGTTCATCGTTGATCTCCCTGACCACGGTCGGGTAGCCGGCTTGGGCAGCAGTTTGGGCGATGCCGCCTCCCATGAGCCCGCAGCCCACCACTCCGACTTTCTTGATCTCCATATTCCTTTTCTACCTCACAGTTTCTTTATACTCGGCCCTCAAAGCACGGCCTTGTCACGTCGATTGGAACCGGCTGAGCACGGGTCTTGCCGCCAGCAATTCTAGCATCGGGGCAGGAGGGTGTCAAGAAGAAACGGCGATTGAAAGTAGACATCGAAGCGGGTATAATATCCTCGGCTGCTACCCGGTCTCAGTTGGAAGGATTGATAGCTTACGGCAAGGGGAGAAAGTTCTGATGAAGGCGTTAAGGTCGAGAATCAGACTTGGAATATTTGTGGTTGTAGTCATCGCGGTTGGGGTGGCAGGATTCGTGGTCTACAACAAGCTCGCCGCAGAGTCTTCTGATTCTGGCCCGGCGAGGACAGTTGCCGTGAAACAGGGGATGGTCCTCAACAAGATCACGGCTCCCGGTACCGTGGCGATGTCGCAATCACAGGTTCTATCTGCCAAGGGTACCGTCGGATCGTCGGTGGATGTCAAGGTGGCCGTTGGCGATAAGGTGGTCATCGGACAGTTACTGGCCAAGTTCGATTCAACTGCCCTCAAGACCAGTGTACGGCAAGCTGAGGTGAATTTGGACACGGCTAAGGCCAGGCTGGAGCAGGCCCTCACCCCCTATCAGCCTACCGACATTGCCCTCCAGAAATCTGTGGTCGAGATGGCGCGAGCCAAGCTCCGACTCGCCGAGCAACCCTATGACGATGAAGACATAGCGGTCGCAGAGTCGGCGGTGAGAAAGGCTACGTATGATCTCGAACAGTCGAAGCTAAACCAGGTGATCGTCCAAAAAAGTGCCGCGGTCGCCCTCGATCCCCGCACTGCTCAGAACGAGTTCAACTGGTATGAGTCCAACTACGGGCAGACCCTGCAGCGCTATCAGGCTAACCGGGAGAGCAAGGAGAAGTTGGATGGCGACTACGCGGCCGTGATCCTGGCTAAAGAGAAGCTCGAGACGGCCAGAACCAAAGCGCATGTGGCGACAAACGCTGCCCAGGCTCAGATCTACCAGTTGACAGATGCTCTGCAGTTGGCGCAGGCTAAGCTGGACAAGATAAACGCGGGGTCTGAGCCGCAAACCGTACAGGACGCCCAGGCAGTTCTCGGCGTGGCCGAAGCCAAGTTGGCCCTGATGTTGCCAGGCCCTGATTCACTATCGATACGCACGGCGCAAAACGCGGTCGACCTGGCCCAAATTAACGCCGACAATGCCCGCCTGCAATTGGAAGCGGTCACCTTAGTTGCGCCCTTCGACAGCACGGTCATTGTCGTTACATCCGTGGTGGGAGATAGCACTATACCGACGTCGGTGTCTATCACGATCGCAGATCTGAACAAGATGCAGGTGAACGGGAGCGTAAACGAGATCGACGTGGCGAGAATAAAAATGGGGCAGACAGCGCAAGTAAAGGTTGATGCCTTCACCAACCGGCCCTTTGCTGGCAAAGTATTGAAGGTTGACACTATACCGACGATGAGCCAGGGGATCGTCAACTACGGGATAACGGTGATCCTCGACGAGTCGGGCGGCGTCTTGAAGCCGGGTATGACCGCTTCGGCCATCTTGACGGCAGACCAGAGAAACGACGTGCTGGTGGTGCCCATCGAGGCGGTGAGGGAGAACAAAGGGAGTTTCCTCGTCGATGTGCAGGAACCTGATGGCATTGTGAGGGTGCGGGAAATTAGCATTGGCTTGAGCGACGAGAAAAACGTGGAAGTCGTCACAGGGCTGGAAGCAGAGGAACTGGTGGCGTTGCCCAAGATCGGGAGTGCTATCAAGACGGCGGATAAGAAGGCGACACCGGCGCCAGCGCCCAAGGCGCCCAACAATACGACCCAGCCGGCCAAACAACCTGGGAAGTAGGCCCATGTGTACGGTCGTGAGACGCAGGTTGACGTTGTCCTAGAGGATAAAGACCATGAGCATTTGGCAAAGTATGCGCATTGCCGGGCGAGCGCTGCGAGTGAACGCGTTGCGGTCGCTCCTTACCATGTTGGGAGTGATCATCGGCGTGGCGGCGGTGATCACTACTATCTCCATTGGTAACGGCGCTTCGGAGCAGGTTACCCGCCGGTTCAAAGCTATGGGGACAAACTTGCTGGTAATCAATCCGGGCAAGACGGTAACCGGTGGAGTAGTGTCGGCGGCCGATAGGGTGGTGTCGCTTACCCGCGAAGATGCCGAAGCTCTAAAGGATCTTCCGGCTGTCGCGGCCGTGGCGCCGGAAGTGGGCAAGAGTATTCAGGTGACCTATGGCAACCGCAACACGGTTTCCAATATCACTGGCACTACGCCGGAGTTTGCCTCCGCCCGCAACTACAATATCGATCGCGGACGATTTGTCACGGACGCCGACGTGATTAGCGGACGGTGCGTGGCCGTGCTGGGGCAGGACGCGGTGAACATACTGTTTGGCAACGCTGATCCATTGGGTCGGGCTATCCGGATCAATAAGGTGGAATACGAAGTGGTTGGCATTCTCCAGACTAAGGGGATCGGAGGCAATGAGAATCGAGACGACCTGATCATCGTGCCGATCACCACGGCCCAGAAGCGGCTCATGGGTCCTTCCGGAAGCAACCTGAGGACCATAAACGTAGCAGCCATCTCGGCCGATCGCATAGGGGATGCCGAGGATCAGGTAAGGACGCTTTTGCGGGTCAGGCATCGTTTGGATGCGTCGAAGCCGGATGACTTCGAGTTAAAGAGTCAGTCAGATCTGGTCGAGGCGTCGGAGAGCGCCAGCGCTACGTTCACGGTGTTGCTTACCGGCATCGCTGCGGTTTCTCTGTTTGTAGGCGGGATCGGCATCATGAATATCATGCTGGTTTCGGTAACCGAGCGCACCCGGGAGATAGGGATCAGGATGGCGTTTGGCGCTCAGCGCCGGATCGTAATGCGACAGTTCGTGATCGAGGCCGTGGTTTTGGGGATGATCGGAGGAGTAATTGGAGTCATGGTGGGAGCGCTGGCCTCCTGGGGCGTTAGTCGCTGGGCCGGCTGGGTTACCCTTCTTTCTCCCGAAGCGATCGCCATGGCTTTCGCCTTCGCCGTGGTGGTGGGACTATTCTTTGGCATCTACCCCGCCCGCAAAGCTTCTCGCCTCAACCCCATCGACGCCTTGCGTTACGAGTAAAAGACATGGGTCAGGTGGGGTCGCCTGGCCTCGAAACTGAGGCTGGTGGCCTCAGGGGCTTTTTACACAGCGATGGCCACTCATATGGTCATGCCCCGTCCTTCTTGTCCTACTGCTTTAACGAGCGAAGGCCAGGAAGGTTTCGCGCTCCAAGGTGAAGAGCCCCTTCTTTCCCAATCGCGGCGTCGTGGCCAGTTCGACCAAAATCGCCCTTGGCCGGGTGTTTGCGCCAGTTAGTTCTGCCGGCGCCCGGCAGTTTATTTACGCTTCGGTGCTGGCGAAGCGAACTCCTGCCTGGGTTTTTGCCGGCGAACGGCGTGGATAAGAGCAGGTTGACGGGCAGATTGTGTCACTGTCTCTGGTCTGCTGCCAGAACCTGACAGCACCCGGCGGCGCAGGCAACAGCGATGTGAGGTTATTGGAGACTGCAGGTGTGCAAGAAAGGGACGAATTACTTTAACGTCCCTATTTAGGGTATTGACAGCGGCAGCATTGTGTTGTAGTATTCTACTCACGCCAGCCTTACTGCAAGTCCGATTCGGGCTTGCCGGGTGTTGTTTGGTGTTTTGGAGGAAAGGGGGTATACTAGATGGAGGCCTACTGCGTCAAGTGCAAGGCGAAGAGAGAGATCACAGCACCTAAACAAGTTACTTTAAAGAATGGTCGGCCAGCCACAGAGGGCACTTGTCCTGTTTGCAGCACGAAGCTGTTCAGGATCGGAGCCAGCAAATAATCGGTGAATCTCGGAAACGCCGCATCACCGCGGATGGAGATGCGGGCAACCATGAAGTCTACGTCGTGGGCCAAGCATAGCGCTTCCTCTAAGCTGCCTCCCACCGGGCTTGGTCTATGGTCGTCAGAGCTTACGTTGTTCAGCTCCCAATCCATTTCGTCGTACAGACGGATCACTTTGAATCTGGACCGGGGCCTTATAGCGGGGCCAGTTAGTCCGGAGGGGTGGATCTCCAAGGCAAATGTCCCGATTTTCCCAATTCGAACTGGATAACCTCTTTTTGATGTCTTTATGAAATTTCCCGTCGATAGTTAAATTGTGTAGACGCGAGAATCGGTGAGCGGGTATGATGCGTTATGCTTGCTCGCCGACCTTGAGCTATGGGTCCCTGGATCAGGACTGTCAACTGAGTTGGTGGCAGGCAGGCCCTGATCTTGCCGGAGAAGATGTGGATCCCCTCGACTGGCGGTTTGGACCCGGCAGTTGTAGTGTCTTGGTCAGTATTCCGGTTAATTGGCTGATTGGTATTTCGCGTCGGAA
>JAUSEJ010000199.1 GCA_030650265.1 Dehalococcoidia bacterium
CATCCGGCGCGGTGACGCCAAAGTGGTCATCGCCGGCGGCAGTGAGGCGCCGATTACTCCTATCGGCATGGCGGCATTTAATGCGTTGCGGGCGTTGTCCACACGCAATGATGCGCCGCAGAAGGCTTCTAGGCCCTTCGACGTTGGTCGTGATGGTTTCGTCATGGCCGAGGGCGCCGGAGTGCTCGTTCTTGAATCCCTGGAGTATGCTCGCGGCCGGGGGGCGCCGATTTTGGCCGAAATCCTCGGCTACGGCGCCACCGGTGACGCCTTCCATATCACCCAGCCGGCCGAAGGCGGAGAAGGTGGCGCCCGGGCCATGAAGATGGCCTTGGACAAGGCCGGGTTAGACCGGACAAAGGTTGGCTATATCAACGCTCAAGGACCCTCTACGCCTCTCAACGAAAAACTGGAAACAATGGCGATCAAATCGGTTTTCGGCGAGCATGCCTATAGACTAGCAATTAGTTCGAGCAAATCTATGACCGGCCACATGCTGGGCGCTGCCGGCGCTGTCGAGGCTGCCTTTAGCATCATGGCTCTGCAGAGTGGCTGGCTGCCGCCAACCATTAACCTTGACAACCCAGACCCGGAGTGTGATCTCGACTACGTTCCCCATCAGGCGCGCGAGACCAGAGTCGACGTAGTCCTGTCAAACTCTCTTGGCTTTGGCGGTCACAATTCGACGCTGCTGTTCGGCCGCCTCGATGGCAACGATTAGGGTTTGTCTATTGCCCGATCTTGACGACAGTGCTATTATTAGAGAAGAGGCCCGGGCGAAAAGCCATTGGGCAGAGTCCGGGTGGTTGAAGCACGTTTGGGCGAACGGCCATTCGCCCCTACGCGGACGGGGGCGACTCGAGGTCGAGATGAAGTCTGCGTGTAGTAACCCGGGAGGTGAACATCGATGGGAACACAGGACGAGAGAACTATGGCGATGCTGGCTCATGGCTCGGCCATTCTTAACGTCATCACGGGTATTGGCGGCATCGCTGTCGCGCTGGTAATTTACCTTACCCAGAAGGAAAAGTCGCCCTGGGTTGCCTTTCAAGCGCTCCAATCATTGATTTTTCAGACCGTCGTATCGGTGGTTCTCTGGATCGCGGTCTTCATTTCGGTACTGCTTATGTCGATACTGATAGGGTGCATAACCCTGCCGATTACTTTACTCCTTGCAGTCGGTGCGATCGCCTATTCTCTTTATGGAGCCATCCAGGTCTATCAGGGAAGCGAATTTCGCTACGTATTCGTTGGCGACTGGCTTTCTCAACAGATGCCACCGTCACCACCTGACGCCTAGAGGAAAGTGACATGCCGCACCGTCGAGGCAAGTCTTGAACAATAGGAAGTGGGACATCTTGCCTCGCGTCCC
>JAUSEJ010000203.1 GCA_030650265.1 Dehalococcoidia bacterium
CCGGGAAGATGGAAACCTGATGCTGCTATATCCCGGACGCACCTACTATCGCATAGTCGGAAACGACATCAAGCCATACGCCGAGTCAATGGCGTCGGGCACAGATTGATAGGCTTGAAGAGCCCGGCCAACATTTCTATAATGCTGGTAACAAATCTGATGGGGCATTTGTCAGTGCGCGCTTTGTGCGATCAACCCTTAGGGCTTATACGCCCGATTGTCACTTCGCTTCTGCAGGCATCTGCACAATTTTGCCCCGGGGCTGCAACGATCTGATGTCTAGACGACGCGAGTTCTTTTTCGTCACCCTGGCGTTTCTGGCCATTTTGGCTGCCCTGTTCTGGCGGGTTGTGCTGCGTCAGGAGGCGCTGGTGCCGGGAGACATCCTGTTTTACCACGACCCGTTATGGCGAAGTCTCGCTCCGCCCGGGTTCTCGTTTCCCGCCAATCCACTGCTTTCGGACCAGATCTTCATGTACTATCCCTGGCGCGTTTTCAGCAATGCGAGCCTGCTTCAGGGAATCGTTCCGTTGTGGAATCCGTTCGTTCTTGGCGGCACGCCCTTTCTGGCGAACATGCAGTCAGCCATCTTCTATCCTCTTAATCTACTGCTGCTTGTTCTTCCAATGCCGGTAGGCATTGGCTATCTGGCCATAGCGCGACTCCTAATAGCGGCTTTGTCCACTTATTACTATCTCAGGATCATCGGGATCGGCCGGTCCGGATCCTTTGTCGGCGGCTGCGCCTTTGCCATGAGCGGGTTCTCCATCGTTTGGCTGGGCTCTCCGCTTTCAAACGTGGCGATCTTGCTGCCGTTGGCGCTATTGATCACGGAGAGCATGCTTATCCATCCACGAAGGACTGGGCTTCGACTCGCCGCTCTCGCCCTCGTGATTGGCGCCCAATTCCTCGGCGGCCATCCCGAAACATCTCTCCACTTCGGCCTCGTCTGGGCTGCCTACGTAGCGCTTCGCCTGATCATGGGCTGGCGACGGGGGGAGCGGTGGCAGACGAAAGGACGGCCGGGGCTGTTTGTCTGTGTGTCCTGTCTCGTTGGTGTTGCCATCGGCGCCGTACAGATATTGCCGTTTCTCTCCGTCCTCGGGGAATCGACCGCCTTTCTTTCCCGTCAAGGTGCGCCCGGAAGCAACTGGTTCTTCTACCCGCGTTTTTGGCAGGAGGCGCTGGGGTTCGCCACGATTCTATTTCCTAACGCCCTTGGCAATCCAAGCCTTTCCGCCGGCGCTTCCCTAAATCCGTTTTCGAACTTCAGCGAGCAGGCGGCCTACGTTGGAACGATTCCCCTGCTACTTGCCATTATCGGTGCGACGATGTGGCGACGGAATCGGTTCGTCGCCTTCTGGCTCGGGACCGCCATAGTAGCTACCGGGGTGGCCTTTCGCGTGCCAATCTTCGAGGCTGTGAACCATCTGCCGTTGACTGGCATGGCTATTAACGGACGCTTGCGCCTGGCGCTAACTCTAGCACTGGCTATCTTGAGCGGCTTCGGCACGGATATTCTGGTTTCCAAGGCCCACGATGTCCTGTTCCTCAGAAAGCTCCGACGCTGGCTCGCCATATCCGCGTCGGTCGGCCTGGCGGGAGTTCTTGCGGTATTTGCCGTCCTGTCACTTTTCCGCGAACCTCTTCTGGGTTATGTCACTAGATTCGCCGCAACAAACATTGCCGGCAGTTCCGGATTCGTGGAACCAGTGGAAACTTATCTTAACAAATTGCCTGCCATGTATGACAGTCTAACTCAGTTCTACAACCCGCTGTCGCTGCGCGTGGCTATCCCCGTCTACGTTGCCGCCATCTTCTGGCTGGCACTTTGGCTCTTCAACAGAAAGCGACCTGGAACGAAGTGGCTGAAGGGGCCCATCTTATTGCTCACTATTGCCGAGCTGTCTATTCTGGCTTATCCCTACAATCCTACCGTCGATGCCAGGCAAGTATATCCCGAGACGGGGGCGATAAGATTCTTGCGAGAGAATGCAGGTGCGGCGAGGATTGCCGGCGTGAGCTTTGCCCTAAACCCCAACGGCAGCATGGTATGGCAACTGCGGGACATACGCGGCTACGAGATGACCGTAGACCAGCGATTCCAGACTTTTTACAGTAGTTTCGCCACCGGACTTCCCTTTGGCGCCTATAACCTTCTTGCCAATGCCGATGACCGTCTTCTCGATCTCCTTGGCGTCAAATACGTTGTGGCGCAGTCGGGGAGTGTAAAAACGAGCGCTGATTTGCCCGTAGTCTATGTCGGAGAAGGCGTTGATATCTCCGAAAACAAGAATAGATTGCCCCGAGCATTTCTGGTCGGCAAGTCACGCCTGATCGCCGACCCGGGGCAAATACTCGAGACAATGCAATCGCCAGCGTTCAAACCTGACGAAGAGGTACTCCTCGAAACCGGCGCTCCTTCTCATGTCCCGACTACCATTAGCGGCAGGGCAGAGGTCACCGACGTCAACGCGAACGAGGTCGAGGTGCAGGTCTTGGCGGACGCCCCCTCGTGGCTGGTGCTTAGCGACACCTTTGACCCGGGCTGGAAAGCCTATGTCGACGGTCAGAGGGTGGAGATTTACCGGGCCAACTACGTCATGCGGGCCGTCAGGGTGGGCGCCGCCGAGCACAGGGTACGCTTTGTGTACGATCCACCGGCCTATTCGCTTGGCCTACGCATCACCCTGGCGGCGCTGCTTCTTTTGGGAGCAATCATCATCTTCCCCATGCTCTGGCGTACGGCAGAAAGATCTGTACGCGTGAGGACGTTCCTCTCCCGGCTGGAAAGCGAGATCAGCCACAATCGCTAACCTGGCGTTCCCATTTGGATCAGAGCAATGGAAGAAAGTTGGGGCAGCAGGATTCCCAGCCACTCTATCTTTTCTCACCTGACAGGCAATGCCACCGCCACGTTGTCGTCTACCGCATTACCGGTTGGACCCAGGACGCTGAGGCGCTTCATGTCTGCCAAATTGTACAGTCCGATCCGCAGGTCATAGTCTCCTGGCGTGGCGTTAGCCTTGACTGACAGTTGATGCCGGTCCTGAACGATCAGCCCGCCCTTCCAGTTTAGCGTACTACAGGTAGAGTCATTCGGACGGCCATCATGTTGGGCCACCGATTGCCACTGCTTGTCCAACAAGTTGACGAAAACCGTATAGTCAGCATTGATCGGCTCCCGGATGGCTTGCCAGTATAACGTAATAACCAGATCATCTCGCGGTCTTACCGCCGGCTTTTCGAGGCTGTAGCCTATGAGTCGAATCAAGCCGCCGAAATTGCTGTTCAAATTATGCTGCCATTCGTACGGCGCAAATAGATTGCCATCCCGCTGGATTGCGTCCCTACTACCATATAGCATCAGGCCGTCTTCACAGCGAACAGCCGAATAACTCTGGCCTCCGGCGATTTGGCGAATTGCCAGATCCCGGTCAGCCGCCGGCGCGTTGGTAACCGGCGGTCTCTTTCGGTCCAGAAGGAGATAGTCCGCCTCAGGAGAATTGGCGGAGAGAAAGTAGAGTCCCCTGCGATGCGCCAGTCTGGCCAGCCAGCGATGATCCTCCACCACCACCGAAGCGTTTTCGGGAATGGCTTGGGTGAAGCGGATCGCGGTGGCGGAGTGCGCGTCGGGCTCCATCTGGGAGAGGAGACTCGTCGGATATTTGACGAAGACAGACTGAGAGTAGATTGTCGCAGCGCCCATTCCGAGCAACAGCAGGATAAACACTGCTTTGCGCACCCTGGTTGGCCAACCGAAGGCGGCGACGATACGGCGGACGCGGCTCAAGGCGATGATTGCAGCGACAAAAACGGGTGGAATGACCGGCGCCACGTAGCGTTCGAAGATCTCGTAGGTGGGAGGGAACTTGGATGCGAGTATCTCCAGCAGGGCTGGAAAGGCGACAAGCAGTGCCTCTGGCGCAAGCAGAGACAGGAAGGCGACCGGTTCAAACAGCCAGTAGACGTAATTCTGCTTGGCCTCTGCCGTGATCACACCTATGAGTTCTCCTGGCATGGTGAAGATGCCAGCGACAATTCCGGAAATCCCCTGTCCCAAGTAATCGTAGCCAGGGAAAGGGACCGGCCCATAGCCTTCCCTGAGAGCTGGCATAATGATCTGAGTCACCAGAACAAACCAGACCAAACTCCCGATTACAGTGGCCATGCCGATCCGCCACTTGCGCGTACTCAGCACGATATATGCGCCCATGGCCGCCACCGTAAGGGCAAGTTCTTCTTTGGTCATCAGCAGAAGAATCATTGCCACTGCATAGAGTCGCCATTGCCTCCTCTCGACAGCGTAAAAGCCGAGAAAGAGGAAAGGTATGGCGAAGGCGATTTCGTGGAACTCGTTCACTATGTTGACGTCGTGGGTGGCCGGATTCGCCAGGTATAGAACCGATAGCGCCAGGGCAGCGGCAGGGCTGGCCAAGCGCAGGCGGGCGAACAGGTATAGCGGCACGGCGGCAAGACCCAGAGCGAGAGTCTGGAGGACAAGTAGGGTAGTCGGATCGCGGTGCAAGGCATACAGGGGCACCATAGGAATGAAGATTGGCGAGAAATGACGGCCAAATCGGCTCATTTCTCCTTCAAGACTGTAGAAGAATAGGGTGCCCTTAGTGGCGTTCCAGAAGCCCTGTTCGAAGGTGGCTAGATCAAACAGCGTATTGCCGGTGGCGTAGGCCGCTATCGCCTTGGAGGAGAGGGCGACTATATAGGCCCCTATCAACAAGACCAAGATCGCGAGACACCATCGCTCGACCAGCTTGATCCGCAACGGGTGCGAAGAAGCATCTCGCCCCTGAGAAGGGTCTACCACGGCAAGTCTGTCCGGCATTCTAGAAGGCCTCCACTTTTCGCTCTGACTTGTCCCTTCTTCGAGTGAATGCCGGCCATTCGAGCCGTTGAATCAGGCGTCGGCGATGGTGTAACTGTAGCCTTGTTCCGTTAGAAACAGTTGGCGTTTGGCGGCGAAGTCCTGATCCTTGGTGTCGCGGGTTACGAGGGAATAGAAATGAGCGACGCCGCCGTCTCTCTTGGGCCGGAGAACTCTGCCGAGCCTCTGTGCCTCCTCCTGCCGGCTGCCGAAACTGCCCGATACTTGAATCGCCACGTTGGCCTCGGGTAGGTCGATGGCGAAGTTCCCCACCTTGCTGATAACGAGGAGTTTAATCTCCCCGTCCCTGAATCGCTGGTATAGTTTATCTCGCTCGCGGTTCGGCGTTTTCCCAGTGATGAGCGGCGCCTCGAGACAACGGGCGATGGCCTTGAGCTGGTCGATATACTGGCCGATGACGAGCACGTTGTCATCACTGTGCTGACCGACCAGTTGGGAAAGCACTTCCAGCTTGCGCGAGTTCTGGGCGGCAATGCTGTATTTGACCTTGTCCTCGGCCATGGCATAGCCCAGCCTCTCGTCCGGAGGGAGAGCCACGCGGATCTCGTGGCATTCGGCAGTGGCGATCCAGCCTTGCCTTTCGAGATCCTTCCACGGCACGTCATACTTCTTTGGCCCGATGAGGCCGAAGACGTCGGTCTCCCTCCCATCCTCTCGAATGAGGGTCGCCGTCAAGCCGAGACGACGCCTTGCCTGGATCTCGGCCGTGATCCGAAACACGGGGGCGGGCAGAAGATGAACTTCGTCATAAATGATCAGGCCCCAGTCACGCTGGTTGAACAGGGATAGGTGGGGATAGTCCCCGATCTCGCCCGTCTCCCGGTCCACTGTGGTGGAGCGATAGATCAGTATCTGGTAGGTGACAACCGTGATGGGTTTGACCTCTTTGCGGTCGCCGCTGTACTCCCCAACCTCCTCCGGCGTCAAGTTGGTCTTGTCCAGTATTTCGCGGATCCACTGCCGCACAGCAATGGTGCTCGAGCAGAGGATGAGAGTGGCGCACTGGAGCTTGGCTAAAACGCCAAGGCCCACGACCGTCTTACCGGCGCCGCAGGGCAAGGCCACGATACCACTGCCGCCCTGAACGCCGCCGCCCAGGTGAAAGGCCTCTATCGAATCCTCTTGATAGCGTCGCAAAGCGAATGGCAGTCCCCCCTTGCTTATGGACAGCAGGTTAGTCGGGACGTAGGCGCCCTCGACGTAGCCGGCCAGGTCCTCGGCGGGAAAGCCAAACCTGATCAGAGCCATCTTAACGTGGCCGCGCTGGCTGGAGTCGACCAGAATGGTCTTGGCATCGACTTGCGAGAGGAGATAGGGCCTGATCTGCTTGTTGTTCCAGACTTCTCTAAGAAGCATCTCGTCGGCGGAGACGAGGAGGAGCCGCTCGTTCCTCCTCATCAGCTTGAGGCGGCCATAGCGGGAAACGTATTCCAGGATGTCGGTCTTGACATTGCCGGGAACGTCGTACTTCCCGAATCTGTCCAGAGCCTCGACCATCGCCTGAGCGCTCATGCCCGCCGCCGCCGCATTCCAGAGCGACAGGGGCGTCAGGCGATAGGTGTGAACGTGCTCCGGCGATTTGACCAATTCGGCAAAACGGGCCAGGATATCCCGCGTCTCCCCGTAGAGGGGATTGTCCACCTCGAGGAGAACGGTCTTGTCGCTCTGGACAATAAGAGGATTCTGCGGGCGAAAGTTCATGGCGCCCACTATTATACATGCTGGGCCGCGACATCGCCAGCACTCAAGCTAAGGCATCTTGCAAGGGCAGCCACGCTAAGTATGCCAGGAGCGTGCGTGCGTGTTGACAACTAATCGGCGATAGGCTACCATATACATGGCCATTGATATGATGAAAGGTGGTGCGACAATGACTACGCTTACTCTAACCAAAGCACCTAGCCTCTGCGATCAACTGAAAGTACTTTCCGATGAAAACCGCATGAGAATCTTGATTCTATTACGGGACGGAGAGCGCTGCGTCTGCGATATCGTCAACTTTCTTGGCCTACCGCAATCGCTTGTTTCGCACCATCTCGCCGTCCTGCGTAACGCGGCACTGCTGCGCGACCGCCGGTCGGGGAAGTGGGTGTACTACTCGATAAACAAGGACGGCGTTTCGCAGCTCAGTGCACTTCTTGTCGACGTGCTGGATCCGGCCAACATCTCAACAGAATCTGCGCCGGATTACAAGCCCGATAAGTGCCATGGATCCTAGTTCGGGAGCAATTCCAACCGTTGAGCTCCTTGGCCATCTCTGGATTAGGAGGAGATAATGAAAAGGGTTCTTTTCATCTGCACGCACAACTCGGCGCGTAGCCAGATGGCAGAGGGCTGGCTGCAGCATCTGGCCAACAACCTTTATGAGGCGCAGAGCGCTGGCACCGAAGCGACTATGGTGAGGCCGCTGGCCATTCGCGCCATGGCAGAGGTTGGCATCGACATCTCCGGACACGAAAGCAAGACTGTCGAGCGATTTTTGGGACAGCCATGGGATTACATCATCACCGTCTGTAACCAGGCCAGGGAAGCCTGTCCGGTCTTCCCTGGCGGGAAGCAGCGTCTACACTGGTCGTTTCCCGATCCGTCGAAGGCCACTGGCACAGAGGAGGAGCAGTTGCAAGTCTATCGCCGCGTGCGCGACACCATACGTGAGCGCATCGAAGCCGAACTGCAAGAGGAACATAGTGCATCACACAATGTATCCTTTTCCGGCCAGCCTTTGTCTGAAGGGTTAGAAGGGGAGGTTAAGCACCATGAAGCTGGACAATCGGATTAAGGAATTGATCGCAATAGGGGCGTCTATCACAGCAAACTGTCAGCTTTGCTTGGAATACCATGTGGGGAAGGCCCAGGAATATGGGGCCGACACACAGGAAGTCGCCGAGGCCATAGCAGTCGGCAAGACAGTTAGGCAAGAAGCAGCACGAAAGATGGATCGTTTCGCTTCGACTGTGAAGCAAGCGAGTGCTTCGGCGGCCAGGGATGCGGATTGCGGGTGTAGCTCTAGCTCCGACAAAAGCACTGTTTCAGTTGACCTCTGCGGTAGCGATTGTGACTGCAAGGCTTTCGAACCCACGAATGAAGTTAAGCAGACTCCCGCGTTCAACGTCCATGAAACACCCGCAAAGTTGGTTCCGGGGGGATCTCAAGCAGAGAAAAGTAGCCCGTGTTGCGGGCCGGCGGAGACAAAAGCGCAAAGCGGGACGAAGACTTGCCGAGGAGTGCGACGATGAAAGCCTATCCTTTGTTTCGATGGGGAGGATAATCTGGTATAATACCCCAACCTAAATTATACTTCTCCGAGTCCTCCAACCTAAGGGCAGCGCCTATGGTTGAGTGTGACCGTTTCGGGTAGGGAAGGAAACGAACCTGCCTCCTCGTGCTTGGAAAGGAGAAGGAGTAGGCTGGCCCACGCCGGCTACTTCGTGGTGTGCGCACGAGTAGCTGGCTTTTTTGCTTCCGCCCAAATTCGCCCGATAGTCGTGGCCCGCTGGCACGACAGAATCGCTCTACTGCGAGCGCGACGACATAATTCAACTGGCTGTGTGAGGGCAGGATTGCACGTAAGAAGAGAAGACGGGCTCTTTGGACTGATGGTGTTCGGCGTGGCCCTGGCCCTGGTTGCTTGCCAAGCTAATTCAAGCGCCAGCGACCGCAAAGCAGCAGGAGAACCCATCACGGTCGCTGCGGCCGCAGATTTGCAGTTCGCTTTTGCGGAGATCGGTAGGTTGTTCCAGGCGGAGACCGGACGCAAGGTGGTCTTCACTTTTGGCTCAACCGGCACGTTAGCCAAGCAAATCGAAAACGGCGCGCCAATCGATGTCTTTGCCGCAGCGAACGTGCAGTATGTGGACGATTTGAGAGCCAAAGGAATGATCATAAGTGATAGCCAGCAACTATACGCCATTGGGCGAATCGTATTGGCCAGCAACAGGAAATCAGGCGTGGCAGTACGTAATCTTGGCGACCTGGCCCGGCCAGAGGTGAGGAAGATAGCGATTGCGAGTCCAGAACACGCCCCTTACGGCGCCGCGGCAAAACAGGCTCTTGAAGCCGCTGGCCTCTGGGAGCAGGTCAAGTCTAAGCTGGTGTTTGGCGAGAACATAAGCCAGGCCCTGCAGTACGTCCAGACCGGCAACGCGGAAGCTGGAATCATAGCCCTATCGGTGGCCAATGTGCCGGAGATAGAGTACCTCCTCATCGACGATAGCCTGCACAAGCCTCTCAAGCAAGCACTGGCGGTAGTATCAAGCACCAAACAAGAAGAAACGTCGCGCGAGTTTATCGCGTTCATTAATGGACCAAAAGGACGGACCATCATGAAGAAGTATGGGTTGCTTCTCCCTGGAGAATTCGCCCAATGACGGACATTGACCTCTTTCCGCTCTACCTTTCGCTCAAGGTGGCATTCGCCGCTACAGGAGTGTCTTTCGTTGTCGGCCTGTCTATAGCGTGGATGCTGGCGCGCCTGAGTTTCGTGGGAAAGTCCCTCGTCGCCTCTCTGGTCATGCTCCCCATGGTTTTGCCACCTACAGTTCTCGGCTACTATCTCCTTGTGATGATTGGCAGGCAGGGGTTCTTGGGCCGCTTCTTGGCAGAGACGTTTGGGGTTAGCTTGGTCTTCACGTGGGAAGCAGCGGTAATAGCTTCATCCATCGTATCGATTCCATTGCTGGTAAGAGCTGCCCAGGCGGCCTTTGAGGGAGTTGACCGCAGTTTCGAGAATGCCGCCCGGACTTTGGGGCGATCCGAACCGGCGATCTTCTTCACAGTTACTGCGCCCCTTGCCTGGCGGGGAATACTGGCAGGGACAACCCTGGCGTTTCTCCGCGCTCTGGGCGAGTTTGGCGCGACCCTCATGGTGGCAGGCAACATACCGGGTCAAACCCAAACGATGCCAATCGCCATCTATGATGCTGTCCAGGCGGGGAATACTCCGCTAGCGAATTTGCTGGTAGGCGTCGTGACCGTCACCGCGATCGCTGTTCTGCTCATTCTTGACCGACTATGCAAAGTGACAAGATGGTGAGGGAGCCATCAAGTATGATTGAGGTCGACATCGAAAAGAGGCTGAAAGGCTTTCATCTTTGCAGCAAGTTCGCGGCAGGAAACGAGCTGGTTTCGTTGTTTGGCCCGTCTGGCTCGGGCAAAAGCCTGACTCTACAATGCATCGCAGGGCTGGTGAAGCCCGATGGCGGGAGGATCGTTGTTGGCGAGAAAGTCGTCTTCGACGCGGCTAAAGGCATCAACCTACCACCACGAAAACGGCGTGTTGGTTACGTTTTCCAGAACTACGCCCTTTTCCCGCATCTTTCGGTGGTCCAGAACATTGGCTACGGCTTGCACGACCTGACGGCGAGTGAACGGCAGGCTAGGGTTATTGAGATGGTGAAGCTGATGCGTCTGGAAGGGCTAGATTCCCGCCGCCCGGGAGAGCTGTCTGGCGGTCAACAGCAGCGAGTTGCCATCGCGCGCGCCCTAATCACCGAGCCCTCAGTCTTACTCCTCGACGAGCCTTTCTCCGCCCTCGACAGCGCAATCAGAAGCAGGTTGCGGACAGAACTCCTGCAACTTCTCCACGGTCTCAACCTGACTACAGTGCTTGTAACGCACAATTTAGAGGAGGCTTATGCGCTCAGCGAAAAGATGGTTGTGTACGACGCGGGGAGCGTGCTGCAAGTTGGCCACCGTGATGAAATCCTGCACAGACCGGCATCACGATCTGTAGCCCGGTTTACAGGGGCGAAGAATTTCTTTACGGGAACTGTTGTCGGCCTGACCAACTACGGCACGGACATCGACTGCGGTGGCTTCAGTATCGTCGCTCCTCCGTGCGGGCGTGACAGGGGCGACAGAGTGGACTTCTGTATCCGGCCAGAGCACATCATGCTGATACGTCCTGATCGAGTGCCAGGTGAGAGTGTGAAAGAGAACCAGTTAGAAGGGTGTATTGTTGAGGAGACAAGCCACGGGAGTAGTTTGACTATCCTCTTTAAGATACTGTCTCAGGCAAATGGCAGAAACTACGACTTGCAGATAGAGGTGCCAGCGCACATTTATCAGAGGCTTGATATTGCCAAAAGAAAACACTGGACGGTCTCTCTCAAGAAGAATTGCATTCACGTTTTTTGAATTGCGTCACTGACAATTCACTCGACGGCTGGTAGGTTGCCGGGGAACGCCTGACGACGATAGGTCGCGTAGACGGCAACGAGTCGCCGAAGGAGGTCACGAGGTATTCGGTGAGATAAGGGTCTCACCTCATTGTTCACGATTCAGGAACTTGCTGAGGACGTTTGACATGTTCTTTCAGACCACCGGAATCGAAGTTCCATTGTGGCTTCCGCCTCTCGTAGCCTTCATTATCTCGTTTTTTGCCTCCATGGGCGGCGTGTCTGGTGCTTTCCTGCTGCTTCCGTTTCAGATGTCGTTTCTCGGCTACACCCAACCGTCCGTGAGCGCCACCAATCAGTTGTTCAACATCGTCGCGATCCCCGGCGACGTGTACCGCTACTACCGTGAAGTTCGCCTGGTCTGGCCGCTGACTTTGGTGATTGTGGCCGGCACGCTGCCGGGTGTTTTCGCCGGTGCTATCGTGCGTGTCACCTATCACCCCGATCCGAAGGACTTCAAACTTTTCGCCGCAGCGGTGTTGTTTTATCTTGGTCTCAAGATGATCCACAACCTATTGCCAAAGTCCGCCATGGGCCTGTACCAGGGCTTCGGCGCCAAGTGGCGCCACAGACGCTTGTGCATAATTATCGCCAGCAGACGCCCCCTTGTGAAGCCACCGGGCGAGGGACGCTACTTGGTCTCAAGATCACCCATTTCAACCGGAGGCGACTCGGATATACTTTTGACGGCCAGCGGCTCGTCAAACCTACGAGGGGCATATTTGTCCTCAGCGCCATCGTCGGCATCCTTGGGGGTTTTGTTCGGTCTTGGCGGCATTTATCTCGGCGCCCGTTGCCAGAGGTTTGTTGCCCCTTAGCCATCAAGTGTCTGCTCGCAGGCATCATCGTCTTCACGGCGATTCAAGTACATCGCGACCTTCTTTGGCCTCTAGAATGGCAGCCCGCCGGCGAATTTCGGTTCGCCGTTTATTGTGACAAGCGGCACCGGTAGCAATCGCTTAGCCTTCAATCAGCAACTACTCCTTGGGCACCGCGCTGAAAGTGCCCTTGCCTTCATTGGCGAAAAGGATGTTCTTCAACCATAACGCGACGTAAACCAGCCCCACAAGCACTGGCACCTCGATGAGCGGCCCCACCACAGCCGCCAGCGCCTGACCAGAGGCGATACCGAAAACCGCCACGGCTACCGCAATAGCGAGTTCGAAATTGTTAGACGCCGCCGTGAGGGACAGCGTGACGGTTTCCCTGTACTTGAATCGCAAGATCCAGGACATAAGGAAAGACGCGCCGAACATGAGGGCGAAATAGGCCAGCAGAGGAATCGCTATACGGAGCACGTCCATCGGCAGGAGAATGATGTACTCACCCTTCAGCGAGAACATAACCACGATGGTGTAGAGCAGCGCCAGTAGAGCCGTGGGCGCCAGGCGAGGCATAAACTTACCCTCGTACCAGGCACGCCCCCGCGACCTGATGCCTACATAGCGGGTCACGACGCCTGCGACCAAAGGAATCCCCAGAAACACCAACACCGAGATTACGACGCTCCAAAACTCGATATGGATTGTCTGGCCGGCGCCAAGCCCGAGCCATCCAGGAAGAACGGTGATGTAGAAATAGGCCATTACGGAGTAGAGCAGCACTTGGAAAACCGAGTTGAGGGCCACGAGAACGGCGCAATACTCGCTATCCCCGCCCGCCAGCATGTTCCAAATCAACACCATGGCGATGCAGCGCGCCAGACCTATAAGGATGAGACCGGTGCGGTACTCAGGCAGATCGGGCAACAGAAGCCAGGCCAGAACAAACATGATGAGCGGTCCGACGATCCAGTTCTGAATCAGTGAGACAGCGAAGATCTTCCAGGAGGAGGCAACTTTGCCGAGTTCCTCGTACTTGACCCTCGCCAGCACAGGATACATCATCCAGAGCAGTCCCACCGCTATCGGCAAAGATACGCTGCTGATCCGGGCGGCGTCCAGGATTGTCGCTATATTCGGGTAAACATACCCGAGGCCGAGCCCGAACGCCATGGCGATAAATATCCAAAGGGGGAGAAACCGGTCGAGGGTTGATAGCCGGCCGATAACGCTACCGGACTGCATATCGGCCAACGCTGAGTTAGAGCTACCCATTCGCTACACGTCTCCTTTTGTATTTGGATTACCTCGATCTTCTGAATCGCAACAAGCAGCCGGGGTCACGTCCGCCCTGGTAGCATCCAGGATTTCGCTCATGGAGATTCGGAAAGTCGCCGCTCCGACCGGATCGAGTCGGTAGTACACCCAGCGGGCGTCGCAGGGATCACGCCTATCTTCTACCAGCCCTGCCCGCTTCAAGAGTCCCATGTGGTAGGACACCGTGCCCTGACTGAGGCCAAGCGCCCCGGTCAAGTGGCAAACGCACTGCTCCCGCTCTCGCAACATCAGCACAATCCGCAGACGTACCGGATCGGCCAGAGCAGTCAAAGCTTCCCAAACCGCAGTGTCGACGGGCAAGTCCGCTTCTCGTAGATCCTGCGCTACACGTCCGGCCAAATGGTTCTCCCGTTATACATTGATTGTTATCAATCTACTATGTTTCTGTGAGTATGTCAAGCCATCAAGTAGCCTGTTTGAGCTGTCCCTTCAGTACCACAGTCAGAATCGCCCCCGGGTGATCATAGCCAGACTTCGGCATGAGGGTGGCCAGATAGGGCAACGCCTCACCAATATCGCGGGAGAGTTCTGCCATAACACGAGTCTTGGCCGGATCGGCCAGACAATCCATGACATGCGTGATTCGGATTTCCTGCACCAATCTCACCTCTCATTGGTTATAATCTCCTTCACTCATGTTCTCGGAACTGACCAAGGAGAGCGGACCGTGGAAGTGTGGGCGATAGACGACGGCACCAAAACCGAGTATCATAGTGGCATTCTCGTCGGACCAGATGATAGACTTGAGGAGGCAGACATGGATTTGTGGGAAGCAGTCAAGGGACGCAAGAGCATTCGCCATTTCACCGGGGACCCGGTTCCGGACAGCGATATCACCCGGATTATTGAGACCGCCGGACTCGCTCCGAGCGGGGGAAACCAGCAGATGTGGCGGTTCATCGCCGTCTGCAACAAAGAATTGCGCCAGAAGCTACGGCAGGCGGTATGCGACAAGGTGGATGAGATGCTGGAGTGGCCTGAGGTAGGAGAATACGCCGCGCGTCTCAAATCGGTGAAAGGGTACGGCACTTACTTCGCCGATGCGCCGGTGGCCATCGCCGTACTGACCGAGCCATACAAGAACCCGGTGGACCGCATTCTTCTACCCGCTCACGGCCTAACCTACGAACAGGTTCACAAACTGCGCGGCGACCCGGCCACCCAGAGCGTCGGCGCGGCGATCCAGACCCTTTGTCTCGCTGCCTATGCCCTGGGCTATGGAACGGTATGGATGTGCGGGCAGAACTACGCCGGAGCGGAGCTCGAGAAGCTCTTGCCTGTCCCGGATGGCTGGCGCCTCTGCGCCATGCTCGCCCTTGGCGTGCCCGCCGAAGATCCGGCCCCACGCCCGCGCCTTCCCGTGTCGGAGATACTGACGATCATTCACTAGAGCGCCAAGAGCATGGTTGCGCCTCGCTATTTGCTTAATAAGATTTGCCGTCGTAGGCCTCGGATGCTGAGGAGCGAACGGTATGGACGTGACCAGTGGTCAATGGAGGATTGACGCCATGAAAGTGTTGAAACTGAGTGACTTATCCGGTGAAGAATCTGCTAGCACACTATTCAGGGGAAGGGTCGTATTGCAGCCCGTCACGGGTGGTGAAGACCAGCCTCTCATGGTCAACGTGGTGAACTTCGATCAGGGGGCCGTGAATGTATTCCATACCCATGCAACTGATCAGGTCCTGTATGTCATCGATGGGACAGGCATTGTGGCAACTGAGCAGGAAGAGGTACGGGTAACACCGGGTACATTCATCATTATACCAGCCGGGGAGAAACACTGGCATGGCGCCATCAAAGGGGACAAGTTTTCCCATATCTCCATACGGATGCAAGGGGAGACTTTGGTTTGAATCGACGATCCCAGCCGGTTGACTGTCCGGGCTATTCAAACTAGAGCCGCTGATCTTCTTGCTGTCGAGAGGTGGCAGAAGATGACTGAGCGCCATAGAGATCGCACCTCTTTGGCAAACGAACGCAACTAGATGGAATCAAAGATGATTATCACGTAGATCGGCGATCAGTAAGCCGACATAGCGTTGGCAGCCAAGTGAACCGCGTCTTCGCCGGCCATCAATGTACCTTTGTGTCTTGGTGCCTTTGTGTTTCAAGCGTGCTCGCCATGGCGAAGATGCGCTACTTGATGTAGAATATCGGTATGGAAACCTTGGATCGAACTTCATTATCGGCATCCTCTGCGCCTACTGTCGACCAGTCGGAAGCTCTGGTTGCCGGCGCCGCGGAGGTTCTCGACATCCGGTCGATTCGCCACTTGCGCGTAGAAAAGCCGTCCCGTATCCCTCGCAGTCCGGCGCCGACGCTCGAGATTCGCGGACGACTTCTTATGGAGTCCAGCAAAGCCTATGAGATCGTCGCCGAACGTTTTCGGGACCTGGGGCACCTGGCTTTGCTCCGGCAGGAAGGCGGCGACGATCTG
>JAUSEJ010000225.1 GCA_030650265.1 Dehalococcoidia bacterium
AGCAGGACCATGATGGCGGGCAGGAAGGTGAAGACGTAGCCGGGATCGCCGATATGGATAATCGTATAAAAGGCAACCATCGGCGTAACCCAGACAAGGAAGAACAATATCATTCGGAGTTGGGTCCCCTGGAGCCAAGTCTTTCGCCGAACTAAGAGCCACGCGACGCCACCGATTAGAGGCAAGGCGGCCGCATACAAGGTATAGAAGACGTAGCTTGCCGTGTCTCGCAAGTTCACGATGAGACCGGCGAGGCCCTTGTTGGTGCTGGAATAGCGGTCGGCGACGTCAGTCCCGACATAGGCAAGCAGGACGGCGTGGTATTGGGCAAATCCACCGGAGAGAAGGGCGGTGGGAACATACCACAGGGAGAAGCCAGCGACGGCGGCTAGAACGCAGACAATACGGGTCTTCCAGCTCTGAAGCCAGAGGCACCACAGCCAGAGGGGTCCCAAGAAGAGGAGGAGATCCGGTCGGAAACCGCTTGCTACGACGTAGACGATGGAGAGGAGGACGGCCAGTCCGGCCTGGGGACCATTGCCCGTTATGATTCGCCAGGCGAAGAGGGCGGTGAGGGAACTAAATAGAGCCAAAGACGGATAGGCGAGAGCCAATTCACCGTAAGTCCAAAAGGTAACGCTGAAAATGAGAAGCAAAGAGGCGATGAGGCCTGCCCGCCAGCCGAACATATTCTTGCCCAGAAAGTAAGTGGCTATGACTGCCCCCACGCTGAAAAGGATACTAAGTATCACGAGGGAGGCATTCGCCTCGCCGACAATTTGATTGATAAGATTGGCCACGGCAACGTAGAAGAAATAGCCGGGCGGATGGGGAGCGTGGACCCTGACATCGAAATAGCGGATGCCCAGAGCGAAATTGGCCGAATCCCAGTTGTAGAGCATGGCGGTGCGGAAAGGCAAACGGGTGGCGACCACAAGCACGGCAAGGATGGCCGCGATAAGCCAATCGACCGTGCCTTCCGTATTAAGTTGGGCTGATCTCTTATTCACTACTGGTTAGCTTTGAAGGAGTTCTGCCGGGGTTTTCCGCCCTCGCTCGGTCCGATCGAAGTCGCTATCGAAGCTCACGATGATCTGCCTATGATACACGAACTAGTCCCCACGACAGTCAAGCGCCTTTTGCTCGAGCCCAAGGGACGTGAACTCGTCGCGATAATCTCTTAGAGCCCCAGCCCAGTCCTGACGAAGTTTCTTGCGAGCCCTGCGCCCTCCTTTTCGCAAGAGGAACTCAACGAAGTCGGCTACCTCTCGCTGCGGACCGGGTGGCAACTCGTTGACCATATCTCTTATCTCTTCCACGGTTTTCATCACAGTACCTTCTACTGCGCCAACGAAGTGTCCTGTCGAATGGCGCCAACTGCACAGTCATTATAACTCAGAATGGCGCTCAAACATAGAACTTTGCCAGCTTTCCAACATCATCGCTCTCGAAACAAGAAGCGTCTTCAGAGTGATTACCTGATCGGGCGCCGCGGGTTCGAGGGCGGCGTAGAGGTCGGGGAAGCAGCCGATCCTTGCCCCTTCCACCAGGCTGGTGGCGATGTTTCGCTCGTAGGCGTAAGGTTCCAGAAGAGCCTACTTCATAGCCATGGTGGTTGTTTCCCCGTGAGGCAAGGCCTTCAGGATCTCCAAGACACGTTGATCCTTGATACCATAGTAAATATTCTTGCCGGAACGACGCGGATACACGTATCCGCACCATCGCAGTCAGGTGAGATGGGTGGAAACCCTGCCTTGCGGCAAGCCTCCCAGTAGCTCCATGAGTTCACCCACGTTCTTCTCGCCAGCCAGTAGATGTCTCAGGATCTCGAGCCGAATGGGATGACCCAGATCGCGAAAGAGCTTGGCATCGGAAGTGTCTTCTGCCATGGCTTCACCCTCGAATGGAAAGAACTAATATCTTGATGTAAGGATACGACGGGCCACGTCCGGTGTCAAGATTTGGCGATACGGTTGTTAGCCAGAATGCGGGCCAGAGGGCCGGACCGCAGTAGTAGCTCTTCCGCCTCGGCGATAATGCTGTCGATGAGTTCCTTGCAAGTGGGCACGTTATCGATCACGCCAATGGCCAGCGAGGGAAGGCCGCCGCCCACTAGCTCGGTATCGTTCGAGCTATCGTCGGTTTCGCCTTCGAAGCCCACCATGGCGTTTTCCAAACTGGTGAGCCATTCCGCCATCGGCTTCGAGCCCCGTTGCGCCTTGACCCGCTCCAGGATTTCCGCCTTTGGCGGAATCAGCGCATGGTCGCGATACTTTGGATCCAGGGGGTCGCCATCCACCATCATCTGCTTGGCCCGGTCGCTGATCGGGCACTCCCTGGTGGCCATGAAACGGGTACCCAGGTAGACGCCTTCTGCCCCCATCGCCAGGGCGGCGAGAAAGCCCCGGGCATCGCCTATGCCACCGGCAGCAATAAGCGGCACCTTCATAGTTCTGGCCAAAGCCGTTATGCCGATGAGGGTAGGGACCTGAATGGTACTCTTAAAGCCGGCTCCCTCGAGGCCGACCAAGACCACAGCATCGGCGCCCTGACGCTCGGCAGCGAGCGCATGTTTAATGGTCGCCACCTTGTGAACCCACTTGAGGCCGGCTGCCTTGGCCCGCTGGCCCAAAAACTCGGCCTTGTAGGCGGCCGTAAAGAGTACCGGTATCTTCTCCTCAATTACCACGTCGAGGTATTGTGGTGCTATATCCATCACCTTGTGGATCATCGAAATGTTCACCGCAAAGGGCTTATCAGTCATCTCCCGGGCGCGGCGGATGTCCTCTCTCAGACGCTCCGGGGTCTTCAAGGCTCCCGCCGTGATGATGCCGCAACCGCCGGCCGCGGAAACCGGCGCGGCGATGGCCGATGTCCCGAAGCCGCCGTATGCCCCCTGAATGATCGGGTATTCACAGCCCAGCAACTCCGTTACTCGGGTGCTCCAGTTCACTCAGCCACTTCCTTTCTTCTCTGACACTGCATCGTGCGGTGAATTTTCGCCTGACACGATCGGGCCGATTGGTCGGATTGGCGACCAATCGGCCCGATCAAGGCGCAACCTAGGATAACGCCTCCCTCATCCACGGAGGGATCGTCACCGGTTTATTTTGCCTGTCGACGACTACTTGAGTGGTGCCGCCGGTGGCGATAAGGGTTTCGCCGTTCTCGTCGGGACGCACAATCTCGAAGGAAAACGCCAGGCTGGTATTGCCGAGACGCTCGACGCGGACCCGAACGGTAAGCAGATCGTCGAAGTAGGCCATGGATCGAAAGCGACAGTTTACTTCCACACCCAACAGGCGCTGGCCATCCTCGTCGGCGAGACGCCGGAGATTTATGCCTACCTCCCGGAAGAGGTCGTGCCTTGCGCCTGAAAAGAAGGTCAGGTAATTGGCGAAGTATACGCCGCCATCGGCGTCCGTGTCGGCAAAGCGAACTCTAACTGTTGTCTCTACATGATTTCCCATATTCTCCTCAGCCAGCATTCTATCTTATGGATAATCTGGTGTCAATCCAAAACCCGCTGATACAAGGAAAAGCCTTGACGCGACGACAGACCTTAGCTAGAATGACCTTAGTTTCAGGTATGGAGACCGCTGTGCTCAACGAGAAGATTATGTCCCATCTTAAACGCGATCCAATCCTTGTTGGCCTCATCGACCAATACGGGCTGCCGGGGCTCGTCCAGCACGCAGATGATGTTGGCCTCTTCCTCAGCCTGGTCGACGCCATCATCTCGCAGCAGATCTCGGCCAAGGCCGCGGCGAAGATAGTCGAGAAACTGAGAACCAGCCTTGCCGGGGCCGCCATCACGCCCGAGAGCATTCTAGCGGCAGGCATCGACGGACTGCGAGCGAACGGGCTATCCGGTCAAAAGGCGCGATACGTGTTCGGCTTGGCCGAGCAGGTGCTGTCTGGTGATCTAAACCTCGATAGTCTTGGTCAATTAGACGACGAGGCAGTTGTCGAACAGCTCATCCGCCTCAAGGGGATAGGAAGGTGGACCGCCCAGATGTTCCTCATCTTTGCCTTAGTCCGACCAGACGTACTGCCCACCGGCGACTTCGGCTTTCGCACTGCCGTCCAGCGCCAATACGCCCTCCCCGGCCTACCCGATCCGACCGAGATCGAGCATCTGGCCGAGACCTGGCGTCCCTACCGCACCTATGCCGCCTGGTATCTTTGGCGAAGCCTCGAGAATACCCCAAAGGCGTAATGGTCGCTGATCCCCTCATTAGTGAACCAAGTAGACATCAGGCGCTTGCCAATTACTGAGGCCAAGCCGCTCCCCGACCCTGCTTAGTCCTGGCTGGCGCTCCGTCGATGAAATCGTAGGAAGACCAGGATGCCTAGGGACACGGCAACCAGTATTACGCCACCAGCGAGGTAGAATGAGAGAGGCGATGTCAAGGGCGAGGAACTGCGCGTCAGTTCGCCCAGTTTTAGGTTCACCTGGTAAGAAAGAAACGATTTGCCCGGACTCTTATCTGCTTGCGCCCAGAAATCGGCTGACTTGATCTCAGCCGCCACGGCCGGCGCGTAGCCGTCGGCAAGCATGAGCAAGATCATCGTGGCCTCGCTCTCCCTCGGCGGCATAGCGAGCGATACCTTCCCGGCCGGGTCAGGGTCGAAAAAATATCCGTAGCCCGCTCTCCCGGACTGTGGTGGAAAGGTAATGAGAACCAGAGCGCGCGCCTGCACTCCGCCTGTATCAACGATGGCTGTACTCTCCTTGGGAAGATCGGCCGGCGAGTAGCGCGGGATAACGGCCTCATGGGTTCCTTTTTGGCAATAGCTGGTCATGCCTATTTCTTCAACAACTTTTGCCTTGCCGGCGGTTAGGGTAGCCTTTTGGATTTGCGGTAGGCAGGACCCCTCCGGATCGATAGCGCCGTCATGCTGCCCATTGCCGTTCAAGTCGGCGAAGAAACCGTGCGAGATGAATATCGCGTCCACCGCGTCCAGGCCATTGGCGGCGCGCGCTCGTCCGCCGAAGTCCTTCTTGAGTGCCAGGTAGAGATCTTGAACGTCGAACAAACGGCCACCGCCAGATGCCTTTTCGCTCTTGAATCCCTCGATCGAGGCCATGAGCTCCGAAGCTTCCACTTGGAGCGGATCGTCGTCGCCGACTGGAAGAGCCTCAATCGAGAATTCCCAGTTTTGGACAAAAGTACCCTTGGGCAACGGCAGATAAAACCGCGCCACCCCTCCGGGCGGAATGTCCTCGGGCGATGTCGGTCCGCTTACGTATCCAACGTTTCCAGGGTTGTCCACGTATTTCATCGTGATCTGCGTGCGCTCGCTGGTCGTGGAATCACGATTAAC
>JAUSEJ010000231.1 GCA_030650265.1 Dehalococcoidia bacterium
GTCCCTTTCTGAAGGCTGGCTCGGATTGCGGTCTTCCTATCCAATGGCAACTTCAGACCTCCGGGAATACGCCTGGGCAGGCATGCCGTCGTATACCGTGCCGTCCAGCAAACGCCCCGCCTTCTTCTTGTTCCGTCCGCCCCACTGTTTGAAGAAGAACGGAACATCCACTCTTCTGCACTGCCGCTGTGCGTCACGCGCCCAATCGGCTTCCATGGGCCGCGCCCCTGGGCCGGATTCCCCGCCCACGATCACCCAGTCGATTCCAGATAAGGCCATCTCCGGCATCGCTCCGATGAGCGGTTCGAGAGAGAGGAATCGCACGGCGGCGTCTACCATACGTAGATGATCGATACGGTAGGCGTATTCGGCATTCTCTACCGTTACGCCCATCCAGATGTTTCCCGGCCACGGCAAATGCGGGCTGATTTCCAACAACCGATCCGAACGTTTAGTGAGGACTTGGAATTGATGCCAAGAAGCACGACGCATTACGTCAAACGCCCTGAGGATAAACGCATCGGGAACATCCTCGTGAAAGAGGTCGCTCATGGAATTGACGAAAATGCGCTGCGGTCTCTTCCAATGAAGCGGCATTTCCAGCGCATCTTCGTGCAGGGTTAATTCAAAGGCGTTGACGTAATTGGGCTGTCCCATTGCCTGCAACCGCCGCGCCATGCGTTCGGCGTAGCAATGCTTGCAGCCCGGGCTGATCTTCGTGCAGCCCGTAAGGGGGTTCCAGGTGGATTCGGTCCATTCAATGGTCGACCTAGCCATTAGGGTTACCTCTATCTTGATACTTTCGAAAGATATCTCCCACAATGTCGCCGCCGGCCGCGTTCTGAGAGGCAAAAAACAGGTAATATACCACAGATCCCTTTGTATTTCGCATGGCCATCGGTGCAGGCACATATTTGAATCCAGCAACAGTCCTCAATCGCTTTCGGAACGCTTCGGCCAGCGATGCGTTATCTGTCTTCTGTTCCCAGCCAAACAGGTTTCTGGTTGTATCGTAGGCTGCCTGACGCCAGGATTCATCGCCCCAAAACGCGGTCATGCGTGCTGCCTGTCTCGGATCAACGTTTTCAGGGTCTCGCCGTAGGACGTTTCTATTCATGTCTTGGATAGGGAAGTTCAGGAGTATCTCGATACTTCCCATTCTTCCTGCTGTTTGCATGACTTCCCATTTCAAGTCGAGGCCATAAGGATCGAGTATACACAGTGCCCTCACAAAGTCCTTGTATTTTGCCCGAGGAAAGACTTCGTCTAAGAGGATATCATTACAATCTCCCTGGTGTATCGTAACATCTGAGCGCTCGCCAACAATCTCCCGGAGGGAATCAACCTTCCTACTCGCGACGTCTATCAGATGATATTCGGAGAAAGGAGGATCGACCAAGAGTGCGTTTAGCGGACTACCCGCCACGAGCTGGCTGGTAGTCCTTGACAGGTGAATTCCCGCACCGGCAAAAGCATCTATGTAGATGTGCCTTAACGCCGGCCTCTTCTGCCCGTGCAGGATTCTGGAATATGCGCTGGCATACTCTCGAAAGATGTTCAGCTTGTTCTCTGTCCAGTAGCCGATCTCGTCGTAATCGTCGCTATTCACCGCTCGTCACATTCCTCAGTCAACAATGCCTGATCGGATTGCATTCTCCGCATCCCACGGATCGTCGATCTCGATGAAATCCCAGCGCCCAAAGCCGCCGTGGTTATTGATGGCCGGGATCCAGAGCGTTCGCACCGTGGCCACCTTGGCGGCTTTGTCCTTCTTCTTCTCGCCGGTCACCTCGACAATCAGATTCAAGAGGTTACCCTCACCCCCAGCCCCTCGCCCAGAGGGCGAGGGGAGTTGGATGCAGGCGATGAAGTCGGGGATGTAGTTTCTCTCCTCGCCGTTCAGCGTGTAGGGGATGGTGAAGCCGAGGTTGTGGTTTTTGACGTAGCGGATGAGCTCGGGCATGTCTTCGAGCGCTTCGGCCATCTTCTGCTCCCACGAGTCGGTATCGGCCACCACATGGGAGATGTGGCACTTGTCGGCGCGGGTGGCGTAGACCGGACGCGTGGTGTCGAAATCCACGTAACGGGTGGAGCCCAGCGCGTCGTAGGGGCGCAGGATGGGCTTGAGGATCCT
>JAUSEJ010000237.1 GCA_030650265.1 Dehalococcoidia bacterium
CGATTTGCTGCTCTCAGAGATGGCGATCCGTCACGGTGCAGTCCTGCTTCACGCTGACCGCGACTTCGACCTCATCGCCCGCCACACTGATTTACAGGTCGAGAGCTTGGCCGGACTAGTCCTGTAGCGACGCCAATGCGTTCTAGGCGAGTCACGGCGCTTGCCTATATAATCTGACTGTGCTATAATGGCTGGCGTGGCCAACTTAAGCAAGAAGTGGGCTATTCTTGGTGTATTGGAAAGGCGGTGGAATAATTGAATCCAGATTCGGTAGTCGAGCTGACGCCGAACCCCGATATTCAGATGTTTGGACCCGGAGATACCGTCAAGGTACACTCCAAGGTCATCGAGGGGAGTCGCGAGCGAACCCAGATGTTTGAAGGCGTCGTGGTCAGGGTCAGAGAAGGCGGACCGCAGGCAAGCTTCACGGTTCGTCGGGTGGCCCACGGGGTAGGGGTCGAGAGAACCTTTTTGCGCAATTCTCCCAGAGTTGAGAAGGTAGAGACCGTGAGACGCGGCAAAGTTCGCCGGGCCGTGCTCCACTACTTGCGTGGTCTGACCGGGAAAGCGGCAAGAATCAAGGAAAAGGGTAGGATCGCCAGATAGGGCGCTTGCCCTTTTGACGCGCGGTGTCGTGCGATGGAAAACGAAATGAGGTTCGCTGAGGTGGCGGTAGATGCCGGTCCAACTCGGCGAACTTTTTCTTATTCGATCCCCGAGGGTTTAAAAGTCACCCCGGGACAGCTTGTGCGGGTCCCTTTCGGCTCTCGTCTGCTTCAGGGCATCGTCTTTCAGCTTCGTCAGACCCCTGCGTTTGAGCCAACCAAGGATATCGCCGGTCCCATCAGTTCCGGCCCGGTTCTTTCGGCCATTCAGCTTAGCCTTGCGACGTGGATCGGCGAATACTACCTCGGCTCCCTCTTCACAGTTGCCTCACTTATGCTTCCTCCTGATTTCCGCCAGCGTATTCGCACCTATTTCTCGATTGTCTCGAATGGTGGTCCGCCAGCAAAGCCGCTGACAACTCCCCAAGCGTTGATGTTTCAGTACATCATGAGACGGAAGACCGTGGACCTGCGTCGACTGGAGAAAGCTTTTAGGAAGGCCGGTGCGCTGGCAACCGCTAACCAATTGGTGCGGAAGGGGCTTCTGATCAAAGTCGACGATCTGGAAAGTTCGAAGGTCGGCCCCAAGCTCGTCAAGTATGTTAGCCTGATTGTCCCCATTGAGGAAATGGAGACCCGTCTCAGAGAATTGCGGAGTTTGGCGACAGGCCCTTCTGAGGTTCCAGAAACCGCTTTTAGGCAGCGACAAGACAAAAAGGCGAGTCGCATAGCCCTGACACTGGAATCCCTCGCCAGCAGTGGTGGCAGAATGGCGCTGGCGGAACTGCGGAAACTAGCAGGTGCTACCGCCATCGACGTCAAGGCCATGGAGCGGGACGGGCTGGTGGTTGTGGAGGACGAGCAGGTATTCAGAGATCCGCTCGCCCACCGATTGTTTCCGCAATCAGGGCAGCCTGAGTTGACTTTGGCCCAGGAGTCGATCTGGGCGAACATAGAAGGCAGTTTGGCCGGTTGCAGCGGAGAAGCCAGCACGTCGCCCGGGGTCTTTCTCCTTCATGGTATTACAGGCAGTGGCAAGACCGAGATCTACCTGCGTTCTCTGGCGCTGACCGTTAAGATGGGCCGACAGGCGATAGTCATGGTTCCGGAGATTGCGCTTACCCCTCAAACTGTGGGCCGGTTTGTCGCCAGATTTCCCGGAAAGGTCGCCGTTCTTCATAGTCGTCTGTCACCTGGCGAGCAGTATGATGAGTGGCAGCGCATAAGGGCAGGGGAGTTCGACGTGGTCATTGGCTCTCGCAGTGCTATCTTCGCTCCATTGCCGAATCTCGGTTTGATCGTACTTGACGAGGAGCACGAGTGGACCTACAAACAGACCGAGGCCGAACCGCGTTACCATACCCGGGATGTTGCTATCAAGCTGGCCGGGCTAAGTGGCGCCGCCGTGATCCTGGGTAGCGCCACGCCGGACATCGCTAGTTACTACAAGGCCAAGACCGGACAGTATAAGCTCATAGAGCTGTCGGAAAGGATAACATCCTCCGGCTGGGCGTCCGAGCCCCTACAGAGCCATCCCGGCAGGCTTTCCCTTGTGCAGGTCGTGGATCTAAGGCAGGAGTTGCGCGCCGGCAACCGTGGTATTTTCAGCCGCGCTCTGCTGAACGCCGTAGAGGTGGCTTTGGCGGCGCGTGAGCAGGTCATTCTCTTCCTAAACCGGCGCGGCACCGCTACCTTTGTCAACTGCCGGGACTGCGGCTTTGTCATGAAGTGCAAGCGGTGTGCCACGACATTGACCTATCACTCGGCCGAGGATGACCTGATTTGTCACCTGTGTAACTACCGGGCTTTCGCCCCCGACATCTGTCCGACCTGTTTGAGCCCGAGAATTCGTTATATGGGGGTAGGAACACAGAAGGTTGAGGAAGAGGCCGGAAAGGCGTTCCCGGGGGCGCGGCTTCTCCGGTGGGATCGGGATTCGGCGAGGCGGAAAGGTGCACATGAGGAGATCCTCGACCGGTTTACGGCCCATGAGGCCGATATTCTCATCGGCACCCAGATGGTCGCAAAGGGCCTCGACCTACCGAAAGTGACCCTGGTGGGAATTGTCTGCGCCGATATCGGTCTCCATCTGCCGGACTTCCGGGCGTCCGAGCATACCTTTCAGATTCTTACGCAGGTTGCTGGCAGGGCTGGCCGGGGGATTCTGGAGGGCAAGACGATCATCCAGACCTATTCGCCCGAGCACTATGCTATTGTCGCGGCCAGTCATCAGGACTTCCTGTCCTTTTATAGCAGGGAGATCAAGTTCCGGTCAGAACAGGAGAATCCGCCTTTCAGCCGTCTGGCTAAGCTGCTTTATGCTGCTTCTAACGACGATCTATGTCGAAAGGAAGCGAACCGGGTTGGCAGGCAATTGAAAGAAGCTATTGCCAGCGAGGGATCCGGAGGCTATTCTCTGGTTGGTCCCGCTCCCGCCTATATCAGCCGCTTGCGAGGACGATATCGATGGCAGGTCGTCCTGCGGGGTCCGCAGCCGCAAAAGCTAATTGGCAGTATCGCTTTGCCCGGCGGTTGGACTGTCGATATCGATCCGGTAACGCTTCTCTAAGAATGTTGGCTCGTCGCAAATGGGGGTGCCCTCACTCTGACCCTCTCCTCCTTCTCCAGTAGTACTGTGGGAGAGGGGACTACAGGCAGCAGGCGCTTGAGGCTCACTGGCATAATTGATGCCGGATTGCTATAATTAGGTTGGTGGATACAGAGTTGCGATGATGGGAGGCGTTGGGCTTGGCAGTAAGACCGATTCGAACATACGGCGACGCCGTCCTGCGAGTGAAAGCGAAGCGGGTGGCAAAGTTTGACGGCTCGATCCAGCATCTAATCGACGATATGATCGATACCATGCGGGCAGCACCGGGGGTTGGGCTTGCAGCTCCGCAGGTTGGGATTTCCTTGCGGGTCGTCGTCATCGAATTGCCGGAGGAGGAAGGGGTAATTACCCTGATCAACCCTGAGATCATCAAACGTTTTGGCGAACGCGACATCGACGAGGGCTGTTTGAGCCTCCCTGGCTACATTGGGGCGATCAAAAGATCTGTGCGGGTAGTAGTCAAGGGGCGCGACCGCGAAGGGAA
>JAUSEJ010000239.1 GCA_030650265.1 Dehalococcoidia bacterium
AGGATAGAACTGGACGAGAGCTTTACGAAGAGCGAGGTCCAGGGCATTTACCGGGCCGCTTCCCTCCGCCGCCGTATGCATTACTTCACCGTTCACTCTGACTTTGACTGTGGCTTCGGAGAGAAGACCGTCGTCATTGCCTGTTGTAGAGGGCCGGCGCCGTTTTTCGACGAGGACGAGGAAGTCGACAAGCTCGAAGGGGCGTCGGTAGTCAGGTTGAGCACGACGGACCAGGAGCTCGAACGAGGCCTCGGCACCGTCGAACTGGAAGCCGCGACTCTCGAGGTCCTTGATGTTATCGAGGATGCTGAGGCTCTGCTCCGACAGGTTGGACATATCAAGACCGCGCTCTTTGGCCTTGAAGATGATGCTCCCCTTTCCCGATAGCTCGGACAGCAGGACGCGACTCCGGTTACCCACCAGCGTGGGCTCGATATGCTGGTAACTGAGTGCTGATTTCATCATGGCGTCCACGTGAAGTCCGGCTTTGTGGGCGAAGGCGCTCTTGCCAACATAGGGTTGGTGAGAGTCAGGGGTCAAATTGGCGATCTCGCTAATGTAATGGGAGACCACTGTTAGAGAGGCTAGTTGCTCGTCGGGCACGCAGTCGATTCCCATTTTCAGCTTCAGGGTCGGGATTATGGAGCAGAGGTTGGCGTTGCCGCAGCGCTCCCCATAGCCGTTCATGGTGCCCTGCACCTGGACGGCGCCATGCTCTACCGCCGCGAGGCTATTGGCCACAGCCAGTTCTCAGTCGTTGTGAGTGTGAATGCCCAACGGCCAATTCCCGGTGGCCCTGATGGCATCGATCACGGCGCCAATGTCGGCGGGCAGGGCGCCACCGTTCGTATCGCAGAGCGCCACACACTCGGCGCCAGCCTCGCCCGCCGCGGCTACACAGCGAAGGGCGTAGTCACGATCCGCTTTGAATCCGTCGAAGACATGCTCGGCGTCGAAAATGACCCTGATGCTTTGAGCCCGGAGAAAGCGTACGGAGTCCTCGATCATGCGCAGGTTTTCTTCCAGATCGGTCCTTAGAACCTCCGTCACGTGTAGCGTCCAACACTTTCCCACAAGGGTAGCCGCTTTCGTTCGGGAATCGACTAGAGCCAGTAGGTTCAGGTCCCGGTCTGCCCTGGCGTTCGCCTTTCTGGTGCTGCCAAAGGCGGCAATGATGGAGTGGGAGAGATGCAGGCTCCGAGCGCGCACGAAGAACTCCGCGTCTTTTGGGTTGGATCCAGGCCAGCCACCCTCAATGAAGTGCAGGCCCAACTGGTCCAGCTTCCTGGCGATCTTTACTTTGTCTTCGACAGAAAGAGAGATTCCCTCACGCTGTGTGCCATCTCTAAGGGTGGTATCGTAGATCTGGACCTGCCGCATGTTAGTTTCTCCCATCGGTGGCCGCTAGGATTAGGTGGTTCTCGCCCCTACCCGGCACTTTGGCGGATCTTTTCAGTTATTTTATCGCCCATCTCGGTGGTGCTGCTGAGAATGGCCCCTTGCTCCATCAGGTCGACGGTACGGTTGCCCTGGTCTAGAACGTCGACTACGGCCTTCTCTACCGCTTGCGCCTCTGCCTCCAGGCCGAAAGATAGTCGCAGCATGAGGGCGACGCTCATGATCGTCGCGATGGGATTCGCTTTGCCCTGACCGGCGATATCCGGGGCGCTCCCATGGATCGGCTCGTAAAGGCCTAATCGAAGGGTTTTGCCGTTTCGCTTCCAGGTCCTTGTCCCTAGGCTGGCGGAGGGAAGCATTCCCATCGATCCGGCCAACATCGAGGCCTCGTCCGTCAAGATATCGCCGAAGAGGTTCTCTGTGACGATGACGTCGAAGGAGGATGGGCGCCGGATTAGATGCATGGCACAGGCGTCGACAAGAATGTGTTCAAGTTGCACGTCCGGGTAGTCCGCGGCCATCTCGCTGGCAATGGCTCGCCACAATCTGGATGTGGTGAGCACGTTAGCCTTGTCGACTGAGGTCAGTTTCTTCCGGCGTCCTCTGGCCAGCTCAAATCCAGTGACGAGGATGCGTCTGATCTCTTTCTCGGAGTATGCCATGGTATCTACCGCCCGGCGTCCTGCGGCATTGGTCCATTGGCGACTGGGTTTGCCGAAGTAGAGGCCGCCGATCAGCTCACGGACGATAATAAGGTCCGTTCCATTCAATACCTCAGGCTTGATGGTTGAGGCATGAAGAAGGCTAGACATTAGCTTTATCGGTCGCAAGTTTGCGAATAGATTAAGTCCCTTGCGTATGCCGAGGAGACCCTGTTCCGGCCTAACTGCGGCGGTCGGCACATCCCATTTGGGTCCGCCCACGGCGCCGAGGAGCACGGCATCAGATTTCTTGGCGGTTTCGAGTGTCTCCGCCGGCATGGCCGTGCCGTGCGTATCGATGGCGATGCCGCCAAGCATAGCGTGATGAAAGCGAAAAGTATGGTGGAAACGGTCGCCAATGGCCTTGAGGGCCTTCAAGCCCTCGGCCACTACTTCCGGGCCAATGCCGTCGCCTGGTAGAACCGTGATGTCAAAATCCATGTATCGCTCCTCTCGTCCTGGCTAGAGATCCGTTGGGTCGTCCTTCCGCAGAAGTCAGCCATGCTCCTCAGGGTACCACCAATGATGATAATCGCTAGGGCCCTCACCCTGCCCTCTCCCTTTGCGAAGGGCGAGGGTCCCGTCCCCTCTCCCGCCGCAGTGGGAGAGGGCTAGGGTGAGGGTCCAGGAATCTTTCAGAGTAGGATCGCCATACGATAGCTGAATAATTGGCCAAACAATTTTAGTGCGGGGTTCCCAGCTTCTTACGCGTGTAATCTACCAACCCACCCGATTCGATAAGTTCGAGCATGAACTCAGGGTAGGGCTTTGCCTGATAGGTGCGACCGGTAGTCCGGTTAATGACGACGCCGGTTGATAGCTCCGCCTCGACCTGATCGCCGGCCTTTATGTCCGCTGCCGCTTCCTCGCACTCCACGATCGGGAGTCCGATGTTGATGGCGTTGCGATAGAAGATGCGGGCGAAGCTCGTAGCGATGATGCCGCTGATTCCCGAGGCTTTGATCGCCAGAGGGGCATGCTCGCGTGAAGAGCCGCAGCCGAAATTGGCGGTGGCAACGATGACGTCGCCTGGCCTGACGTTCTTCACAAAGCTTCCGTCGATGTCCTCCATGCAGTGCTTTGCCAGATCCGCCGGGTCGGACATGTTTAGATAACGGGCAGGAATGATTACGTCCGTGTCGACGTTGGCTCCGTACTTGTGAACTCGTCCCGATAGTTTCATAATTATTGCGCTCCATTTATCGTGGTTTGTT
>JAUSEJ010000242.1 GCA_030650265.1 Dehalococcoidia bacterium
CCAGACCAAAATGCGTTGAGATTTGGGTCATACGGACGGGCGGTTATCAGCCCTAGATGGTGGATTGAACGCCAGTTGTATCTCTGTTATACTTGTTCCAGTTCGAGCGGACGGGAACGGTCTCGATGAGTCCGATGTTGAGTAGTATTTATCTTTTCAGCGATGTTTGAAGAAAGGGCAGTAATCGATGATAGTTCTGAAGGAAGGGAACTGGCGAGTTCCCAAGTGGAGTAGAAGGGTGTTCGCCGTGGCCGGAGGGTTGACTGAGTACAAGAAGTTTTGTCCGGAAATGAGAGTCGAAGAGCAGGTTATGGTGGCCTTTCGCCAGATGCTGGAGAACAACGAGCTGAAGCTCTCGCCGCGCGAGGTCAAAGGTCTCATTAATTTCATCGCCGCCGGAAACTTTGCCGATCATTTCCAGGATCAACTACTATGCGAAGCCAAAGTCACCGACTATTTGGGTCTCGATCCGATGTTTGACATAGGCATCAAGACCGGCGGCGCCACCGGGGGGTCTACCGTAATGACGGCGGCCATGGCAGTGGCAAGCGGTTATGCCAATGTGGCTCTGGCGGTGGGCTGGGAGAGGATGTCCGAAGTCGATACGAGAACTGGCAACTTCTACATATCTACGGCCGCTTGCAAAGACTTCGAGACCCGACTTTCCCGCATCTACTCGGCGTACTATGCCCCAATGGCTGTTCGTTTTGCCTGGACTTACAATCTCTCGGAGCGGACCAGGGCCAAAGTCGCGGTAAAGAACCATGGGTACGCCCGTTACTCACCCTACGCCCAGCAACCGGGTAAGTACACCATAGACGATATTCTCGCCAGTCCGATCTCGACCTACCCCCTCCACTTCCTCGAGTGTTGCGCCATGACCGACGGTGCAGCTTGTATGCTGATTTGCGACGAGGAGACGGCCTATAAATTGTCCGATAAGCCGGTCGAGTTGTTTATTGCGGGAGGCAGCCACACCCTGAGGGTGGCTGATCGGCGCGATATGGCTATCCCGTTATTGCCGAACGAAACGCCAGACATGTACAAAGACTTTACGACGAAGAAAGAGGGGCAGCGCTGGCCCGGGTTCGAGAGTTTTGCCGCCGCCCGGTTTGCCGCCTACTTCGCCTACAAGATGGCGGGGATCACCAATCCTCTGGAAGAGCTAGATCTAGTTGAATTGCACGATGCCTTTACCATCAGTGACATTCAGACCTATGGGGACATCGGGCTTAGACCGTACGGCCAGGAGCCGGACTATATCGAATCAGGGGATGCCTATTATGGTGGCAAACTCCCATCCAACCTGTCCGGTGGGTTGATTGGCACCATGCATGCCGTGGGCGCCACCGGAATCTTCCAGGGGGTAGAGTGCCTCTGGCAGGTTCAGAATAAGTACGACAAGTTCCACGGCGACCCCAAGATCTGGGAGTCCTTCGGCAAGAAAAAGCCTGACGATTGGACCAGTCTCCAGGTTGCGAACGCCAAACAAGCCTTGTGGGTGTCCCACGCCGGCGTTGGCTCTCACGTTACCGTTGGAATCATGAAGAAGGCCTACTAGAGGAGGATACGATGAAACGAGCAGAAGATACAACTGAGTATATTGGCCAGCCAGCGGTAGTTCTGTCAGTAGACCGGGCGATGGTGATTGAATGGCCCAGAAGTTTGACGCATAAACACACGTACGGGAAGCTTTCTCCTTTCTTCAGAGCGCTTGGTGAGGGAAGACTGCTGGCGACCAAGTGCGTTTATCCCGAATGCGAAGAGAACCGGCTTTGGCTGCCGCCGCGGGCCGATTGCCCGGACTGCAACCAGCCCATGGCCTGGCAGGAGATGGCACAGCCTGTGATCGGCAAAGTCCACACCTACGCCAGAGTCGAATACGCCGGGACAGGCATTGAGCTCACCACACCGTACTATCAGGTTGATGTGGAGTTGCCCGGGGCGTGCACCATCTTCAAGGGCTATCTACAGCACGGAACGCCGGTGATCGGGATGAAGGTGCAGGCTCGCTTCCGCACCGAGGATCCAACGAACACGATTCTCGATATCTGTTGGGTGCCCTGCGACTGATCAACCGGGTCCGGCGTCTCAAGAGTCATCGGACTTGATGTCGTCAAACCCGAATTCCATCTAGCCAGGATCGAGCGGCCAGTCGCCGCCGTGGATTGCATCTAGCCGATCAGTTTGACATAAGACGATGGCTATGGCGTTGTCATCTGGTCCCTCATTGACCAGATTGAACAGCGACAATAGCCATCGTCTTGTTTCCCCTGAGGTGGCGGGCAAAAAGAAGCTTGAACGGCACGGTCGCCATTGGCCGTACCCGTCCAAGCAGGAGAAGGTCAAGCTCTTACCAGGAGTGAGGGTGGATGACATAGATGTAGGCATCTAAGCTGCC
>JAUSEJ010000249.1 GCA_030650265.1 Dehalococcoidia bacterium
CTCCCTGGGATTCGCCGATCCGAAGGCCAGAATGTCCTTCGGCTACGTAATGAACAAGATGTCCGGTATGGAAAGTCCCGCCACCAGCCGGTCGCAAGCCCTTGTCGATGCCGTCTATCTATCGATCGGCTACCGGTCGAGGGCTTCCGGCAGTTGGATCTGAGGCGCCAGGCCCGATTTGCTCTGGAGCGATCCAGGACCAGAGTGCTCTACAGGTCACAGCCTAACGAAAGACGTGGTATGGTACAAGTCACTACAAAACGGCGTAAGGAAAAGTTGGATGTATACGCAATTAGGCCCAGGGGTTGAGACATACCAGTTAAAGGTCTGTCTAAGAGAAATCAGGCCACAGGTATGGCGAAGAATTCAAGTTTCTGGAGATATCACCCTACCAAGGCTACATATGGTTCTTCAGGCAGTCATGGGATGGACTAATTCGCACCTGCACATGTTCACCGTCGACGGAACTGATTATGGGGAGCCGGATCCGGACTTTCCTGATGATGTGCCTATGATTGACGAGAGGCGGAAACGGCTCAACAAACTTGTCATCCGCCGAAATACCAGAATCATCTACGCCTACGACTTCGGCGATAATTGGCAGCACGACATTCTGGTCGAGAAAATCTTCCGGCCGGAGCCGTGGCACAACCACCCTTTCTGCCTCGAGGGCGCCCGCGCCTGTCCGCCGGAAGACGTCGGCGGCGTATCAGGCTATCGGGATTTCCGAAGAAGCATCCGGCATCCCCGAGATCCTGAACACGATTCGTGTCTGACTTGGGTTGGCGGGGCATTCGATCCTGAAGGGTTCGACATCAATGCCGTCAATCGAACCCTATCGGGTAGCCGCTTCCGGTTCTAGCTTGACTGGATGCGGCGCAACTTCGGTATTTTGGCCGAGTCAGGACCTCTCGATATCTGGAGACAGAGACGGAGGTAGAGTTCCCGACTTCGAACTCGACATCGACGACGGCCCTATCGTTGCCTGCGGTCCAGCCCTAACTCGGCGTAGAGCTATCGAGACCGACAATCATGACACTCTGCAACAGCAATTTATCTGTACGCCAGTGCTATTACTCTCGTCACCAGTCAACCTATCCAGACACGATATCTAATGTAATAGACTTCTTACGATTCTTCTCCTCGTACATTAGACTGTCTGCCTGAGCAAGCAGCATCTCTATGGTAACAGGGTAAAATGGGTCGTAGATGGCGATACCGACGCTAATGGATAGTAGCCGGGGCGGGAACCTTTCGGCGCTGGTGGCGAGAACAGAGGATCGAAGGCGCGTGACCCTCTCCTGCGCCTGGACCTTGGAAACAATTTCCGTTACAACGGCAAACTCGTCTCCGCCGATTCGCGCGATAATGTCTGCATTGCGAGAACTGCTCTTCAGGGCCATGGCTAGCGTTACCAGAGCCAGGTCACCCTGACTGTGCCCCAAGGTGTCGTTTATCGATTTCAGCCCGTCCAAATCGATGTAGAGAAGCAAAAGCAAAGACCGTTGCCTGTTGGCTGATTGCATTTGGTGATTGGTCAGGGCAAAAAACCTCGTCGATTGTACAGGCCAGTGAGCTCATCCTTGAGGGACTGGTCTCGTAAGTTCTCTCGCAGAAGCGCGAGTTCCGTGATGTCGTGCAAAGTAGCGAGAAAGGCGGGTTCGCTCAACCAGGTCGTTTTAGCAACGCGCATCTCCGCAATAATTGGCTCGCCGTCAGGATCCGCGAAAGTGATCTCACGGACATCAGCCTGTTCGATGGGAAAATCGGAGGTTGGACCGATGATCCGGGTGCTGCTGTCGCCCAGAAGAGTCTCTGCGGCCGGGTTCATATATCGTAGGCTATTATCCGGAGCGACAACGACGAAGGCGTCAACGCTATTCTCCAACAAGGAGTGATAGCTATCCTGGAGGAAAGCGAAGGCGGTGGCGATCTTGAGGGCATGCCCGGTTCGACGGGAGGCGAAGTAGGTATGACCGATCGCCACGGTTGAGGCAATGAGGGTAAGAGCGTGCCAATACCACCAAGAAATGGACCAGAGACCGTCGATGATGAAAAGTGTCCCGGCAACCCCAAAGAGCAGACACAACGCAGTAATCACGAGGTCATCTGTGTTCTTAGCCAGCAGGTATTGGCGAAACAAGCCCGCAGCCGCCAACAGAAACAGCAGCCCTGCCGCCAAGTTAGCGGCATTGGCTTGGCTGGTGAAACTGCCTTCATTGCTCATTGTCGGAAGAAGGGCAGCATAATTCAGCGTGACGATACCGATCAATAGCGCCAGGGCGGCCGCCGACACAGGGAGATACTTGGCCAACCGGGTGGTGATAAATCGATCGGGCAGCCAGGATCCGCAACAAACAAGCCCACCGGTGAGATTCGCCACAGTTCGTAGCCAAACGAAAGCGTCGTCTATGGGGATGGAGGCGTGCATAAATCCCAGCACCCCCATGAAACAGAAGCCGCAGGAAATCCAGATGAAATGGTCGGAAACCCTATTGCGATCACTTGGCAGGACAATAACGATAGCCAGAATCAAAGCAGTGAGGGCGTTAGCTGCCTCAAGACTCGAATGGAACTCCAGGCTGACCCAGCGGGCTTCGGAAGCAATTGATTTATCAAGGATCACTATGACGACAGAAGCCACAGTGACTACGATCAGCAAGGTCACGAAAACGAACAGGGATAGTCGACTGTTTTCAGATCGGGAAGGAATTGCACTCATCACACAGACTCCTTCGACTACTTCGTTGTAGCCTCCAGCCAACCCATGCGCCGGTTAAAAGACCGACAATGTACCCTCCGCCTATACTTATATTATGTCACAAGACCGGCACACTTACAATGGTCGAAGTGCCCCACCCGGCTCTGTTCGTTCTTGACATTTGTCGCGGCGCTATGGTATAAAACTAGCGATCCGCGGTAGCCCCAAGGGGGTTGCACCTGCCAAGGTAGCTCAGGTGGTAGAGCAGTGGACTGAAAATCCACGTGTCAGCGGTCCGACTCCGCTCCTTGGCACCGGGTCATTGCTCTTCCTCTGGCCATTCCAGTCCTTTCAAAGACCGGGATGGCCTCTTTCTTTGCGCTTCTTCACCCTCTGCAGTTTGCTGAACCCATCTGAAGGCCTAAAGCCACCGGCCAAAGGGCATAGACCGGCATAAATTGTTGTTTCAGCACCAGACACGTGGTACAATTGAGCCAGTTTGACAGTCCGCGGTGCAGCAACTATCGGTTGACTTTGAGCAGCGTCTTGTTCTCGGAGGTTTTGGCATCGACCGAACTCTCCATCTATTCACAGACTGAAGTGTGGGAGCTATCGATGAAGCGGTTTCTTGGTTTTGCCGCGATTGGCTTGTCGCTGGTGGTCCTATCCTTCCTGTTTTACATGATAAACTACGTGATGCTGCGAGACGTCACGCACATTCTGGATTATTTTCTGATCGACCTCGGCTTCTTGCCACTCGAGGTCTTCCTCGTGGTTATGGTTGTTGAACGACTTCTGGCCCTGCGGGCGAAACGTTCCAACGAGTATAAACTAAACATGGTAGTAGGGGTCTTCTTTAGCGAGGTGGGGACCAAACTTCTCGCAGATCTTGCGAGGGGATTCGATCACCATGATCTTGTCAGAACTCGCCTGAATGTATCGGACAACTGGACTTCGAAGGATTTCCGCTCGGCGATAGGCTTCGCCAATAGCGCCAGAAAAATCACAAGTTGCGATAACCTGGACCTTGATTCACTCAAGGATTTCCTGCTCAGCAGGCGGGATTTCCTTCTCCGACTTCTGGAGAACCAGAACATTCTGGAGCACGACCGTTTTGCTGCTCTTCTTTGGGCCATCTTTCACCTTGCGGAAGAACTGGCCGCGCGTCATAGTTTGAAGGGAATCCCGGAGTTTGAGCTGACCCATCTGGCCGGTGATATTCAGCGGGCAATTGAACGCCTGATCCCGGAATGGTTGCTGTACATGTCCCACCTGCAATCGAAATACCCGTACCTTTTCTCTTTTGCGTGCCGGACGCACCCTATGAGGGATGAGTCTTCGCCTGTCTTAAAACCGACATCAGGCTCTGTAAACTGAACCTTGCTCCACTGCATTGTGCTGCGCTATAATTGGACGATAACCCAGCTTTCGCGATAAGGAGGTACACAAATGGGCCTACTGTCCCGAATGTCCACTGTCATTCAGGCGAAGATGGCTGCCCTGCTCGAAAGGGCCGAAGACCCCAGAGAAACTCTCGATTATTCGTACCAGAAACAGGTCGAGATGCTCCAAAACGTCAAACGAGGCATCGTCGACGTTACCACATCCAAACGACGCCTCGAACTACAGGCCGCCAAGATTCAGGAGAGCGGCAGAAACCTCGACGACCAGGCCCGTCGTGCTCTGGCCGCCGGTCGCGAGGACCTGGCCCGAACGGCGCTTGAGCGCAAACAGGTCATCGCCTCGCAATTGCAGTCACTTACTGGCCAGATCGAGCAACTAAAGACAGAACAGGGGAAACTTGAGGCCGCGGAGCAACGACTCTCCACCAAAGTGGAGGCTTTCCGTACTCGCAAGGAAACCATCAAAGCCCAGTACTCGGCGGCGGAAGCCCAAGTCCGCATCGGCGAGGCCGTGACAGGCATTTCCGAGGAGATGGCCGACGTCGGCCTGGCGGTCGAGAGAGCCGAGGACAAGACAGAGCAGATGAGAGCAAGGGCCGGCGCTATCGATGAACTTCTATCGACAGGCGTCCTCGAGGACCTGACCGGCTCGTCCGATGCCGTCGAGAGCGAGCTTGCCAAGATCTCGGCCTCCCAAAACGTGGAAAATGAACTTGCCAGCCTCAAAGCTCTGATCAAGGGACCCGAATTAAAACAACTTGAGGGCGGAAAATGATCGTACGTATTCTCTCCGAAGGGCAATACCAACTGCCAGGCGCTCAGCTTGACCAACTCAACGACCTCGATAACCAGGTGGTCGACGCCGTGGCGGCCAACGACCAGGAGGGCTTCAAAGTGCTGTTTGGCCGGATGCTGAAGCTGGTCCGGGAGCAGGGACAACCCCTGCCACTGGAAATCATTTCCGAGTCCCAGATAATCCTGCCTGACGCCGATACGACCATGGACGAGGCGAGGTTACTGTTCACCGGCGAGGGACTCATTCCCGGCTGAGCGGCATGTCCCAGAGGGGATACCATCGCTCCATCTCGGCTTCGATTGGCAGTTCCTTCTCCATGATGGCGCCCAACCGAAGCTCGAATGCGTTGTCGCGCTTATGACCTGACAAAGGGACAAACGGGTAGAATTTACCCCGCTTGTAGTTATACAGCCAGTAGACAAGCCGGTCCTTCCCGGAGAAGGACTGGCTTGTTTCGTTCTCAAACTGAAAGACCGCGGCGAGCATCTGTTCGCCAAAGCCACGCTCGTCGAGCGTTGTCGAGACGACGTGCATGGCGGCAACCAAGTCTTCAAAGCCGCCGTCCGTCAGCACCAGCCACTCGTACCCGTAGCTGTCGTGACGATGCTCCGCCTTCGTGCCTACTTCCTGGCCGCCGAGTCTCAGGAGGTCGTTGATCTCGCCTGCCGCGGCCTCAAAGAAGGAAGAATCCACCGGCTTGATGCAGACGCTCGCCTTACCGGTCGAACGAAGCCCGAGGTGAGCCTGTAAAGTTACGTAGGCTGTACTCATGGCGAACAGATGGTCCAACTGCGACTTGACAGGTTTCTGCCTGCCAAGCAGTTCGTCAAACCAGCTCATATGCCGGTCTCCATCTCCTGCTGCATTCGCTTCAAGCGCGCCAATCTCTTCTCCATTGAAGGGTGAGTAGAGAACAACTCCATGAAAGATGATCCCTTCAGGGCAGGAACGATGAAGAAGGCGTTCATGCCGTCAACCTTCCTGAGGTCCTGCTGGGGAATACGCTGCATGGTGCCGCTTATTTTCACCAAAGCCGCCTCAAGGTGCGCCGGCGCCCCCGTGATGATGGCCGAGCCACGATCCGCAGCATACTCTCTATAGCGGGACAAGGCGCGGATAAGGAAGAAGCTGACTATCCAGACCAGTAGCGAAACAAGGTAGACGACCACAACGGATTGCCCGTCCCGACCCCGCCGCCCGCGGAAGCTGCCAAACATGGAGAAACGCAAAATGAATTGGGCTACCGTGGCAAAGAAGCTGGCGATAGTAATCACGGCGACATCTCGATTGCGGACATGCGTCAGCTCGTGGGCCAGCACAGCCTCCACTTCGGGTTGATCCAGACGATCGAGAAGACCGGTGGTGACGGCGATAACGGCGTGCTTCGGGCTGCGACCGGTAGCAAAAGCGTTGGGAATGTCCGTGTCAACCATGGCTATTTTGGGCTTGGGTAGATCGGCCATCGCGGCGAGCCGTTCCACCATGGCGTGGAGATGGGGGGCTTGAGTGCTATCGACTACATGGGCGCCCATAGACCACAAAACTAGCTTGTCAGACAAGAAGTATTGGGCGCCCAGCAAAATAGCGGCAATAACACCTATGGCGAAAAAGTCGAGTCCGGCTGCCCACATTGCCGTCAGAAAAAACAAATAGACCGCGGCGAGGAGGAACATAACGATGAACATACGGACCGCGAGACCGGTATCTCTTCCGTACCACTTACGTCTCATGGCTTTATCCTTTCCCTTCAGAGCAGGCCGGGCGAACGGCCATTCGCCCCTAACTATGCACTACTGGCACCCTGGTATTCGTCCCAATTAACTCCCCAAAAACGCCCTTCGCCGTTGCTTCTTTCAGGGATCGCGTCGTGGGGCAGTCTGGCCTCGCAGGTTCAAGGCGCGCTCCATCTTCAGGTATAGGTCGGGAAAATCCACAGGCTTGGTTATGAAATCAACCGCCCCCAGACGCGCCACCTCCTCGGCCTCCTCGAATGAGAATGCCGTTAGCACGATGACGGGCACGGTTGCGTTGCTGCTCTTGAACAGGCGGAGTAGCCTGAAACCAGTTATCGTTGGCATAGCAAGGTCCAGGGTGACCAGGTCCGGTTTTTCCTCGTCAAACTTCTGTAGCGCCTCATAACCATCGGTCGCGGTAACGACAACATAACCGCTGGCCTCCAAATTGAGAGTGAGGATTTCGAGCATTTCCGGATCATCTTCTACGACCAGTATCTTGGGTGGTTGCACCATGATTGATCCTCCGTGGAATTGGTCCGATTTCACCGCCCCGCTGCCGGCAAACTGAAATAAAAAATACTGCCACGCCCTGGTTCGCTTTCCATCCAGATCTTTCCGCCATGTGCTTCCACAAGGCCCTTCGATAGGTACAAACCTATACCGAGGCCACCACTAGAACGGGACAGGCCGTTGTCAACACGATAGAACTTCTCGAAGACATGTCGGGCCTGTTCGGGGGCGATACCCACACCGCTGTCGGCAACCGATACCACCAATGACCACCTTGTGCCGGGGAGCTTCCCGCCAAACCTCTCGTTATCGCGTCTGACTTTGCGAGCCTCCACCAATATTTTGGACGATTCGGGCGAGTATTTCACGGCGTTATCGAGCAGATTGTGAAGCACTTCCTCGATTCTAAACGGATCGGCCATGGTGTATAGAGGCACCGAGGGGAGCCTCAACTCGATGCTATTTGACTGATTACTACTGACCTCATGTTCGGTGATAACCTTGCTCACCGTGTCTCGCAGATCGACGCGCTGCGGGCTCAGGTCCAGCCGCCCGCCCTCCAATCGATTGACACTGAGTAAATCATCGATCAGCCTGATAAGTCGGTTGGACGCCCGGTCGATGTTCTGCATGAACCTTAGCTTCTGATCGTCAGGGAAGACGACGTCCCGTCGGAGCAGGGTGGAGGTATATCCCTTAATAACGCTAAGAGGCGTCCGCAACTCGTGGGAGACGGTCGACACGAAGTCCGACTTCATCCTATCCGACCGTCTCTGCTCTGTGAGATCGTGCAGGAAACAAACGAGAAGTGATGGCAAATTGCCTGGTTGAGGAATGGTGTTAAACGTCGCCACAACATCTATGCTCCGCCCGTCTCTCGCCACAATCGTCGTCTCGACATTGGGAGTCGGGACAGATCGGTCGATATCTTGCAAAGCTGAACACCCCAATTGACATTGTCTGTCGCCTGTCAGGTTGACGCAGCCAAGAACCTCGTGACAGTAACGACCGATCACTTCATCTTTCGACCAACCTGTCAACTCCGAGAATCCGGGATTCAGGTCTAGAACCCTCTTCTGCTCATCAAGGATCATTATGCCATCCTTGCTATGCCTGAATATGGCAGTCATCTTCTCCTTCTCACGAATGGCCGCGGCATAAAGCCTTGCGTTCCGCAGAGCCAGCGCCATCTGGTCTGCAAGCAGAGATAGCACGCTTACCACATGTCCATCGAAATGGTACGGCATAATGGAATTGAGGTAGAGCACTCCTATTACCCTGGAACTGATCAACAGCGGCATCCCCAGCACAGAACGGATACCCCGGGCCAGAACCTGAGGATTTACCCGGCTGTCCGACGTCGTATCGGCAATTATTACCGGCTTGCCGGTCCCAATTATCAGCGCAGTAAGACCATCGGTCCGCGGCGTTGCGAGCAAGAATGCCTTCTCCGCTGGCACAGTCACGGCGTTTTCCAGCTCTTTGTCGGCCCCGACCAAAAACACCGTGGCAATATCAACTTGGGTCAACCGGAGCGAACTGCGGGCGATCACCTCAAGAACCTGCCTGACCTCGAGTGATGACACCATGGCCGTGCTGACGTCATGCAAGAGGCCAAGCTCGCCTGGCAGTAGCTGCTCGCCGGAGGAATTCCAATCGGCATCGGCGCCATGAATCGCCTCTGGCGGTCCGCCTTCGCCTGCTGTAGGATCAACGTCTGGTCGATTCATCATCCTACTCCAACATTCTCGCCATCGTACCGGCGCTATACAAACAGTCTAGCCAACCACCTCATGCGAGAACGCCCTACACTTATCCACCAAGATCAATTCTATCGCGCCCAAATATACGTTGTCAAGGAGTATACTATGGCAACTATTGTGCTATAATTGCGTTGTAGTGGCAGAGGATAATCCGAAAGCCAGCTTTTGAAAGGAGTGTGGAGTGGAGAGGACTCTCACGGTAGCCGAGCTAGTCATGAGCAACGTCGAGAAGGTAATCGTCGGCAAGCATGAGGAGGTCGAGATTGCCATCCTAGCCCTATTGTGCCAGGGCCACCTGCTGATCGAGGATGTGCCCGGTACGGGCAAGACAGTGTTGGCTAAGAGCATCGCGAAATCTCTTGGCTGTTCTTTCAGAAGAATTCAGTTCACACCCGATTTGCTGCCCAGTGACGTCACCGGGGTTTCAGTCTACAACCAGAAAACTGGCGACTTCGAGTTCAGGCCGGGGCCGGTTATCGCCCAGATAGTTCTCGCCGATGAGATTAATCGGGCCACCCCTCGCACTCAATCGGCTCTTCTTGAATGCATGGACGAGAGCCAAGTCACCGTCGACGGTGCGACTTACATTATGCCCGCGCCATTCATAGTCATGGCCACCCAGAATCCAATCGAGTATGAGGGCACCTTCCCGCTGCCGGAAGCCCAGTTGGATCGCTTTCTAATGCGACTAAGCATGGGCTATCCCAGCTCTGCCGATGAGATAATCATACTCGACCGCCAACAACACACCCATCCCGTTGACAACTTAACGCAGGTAGTGGATACGCCGGAGTTGCTGTCCATGCAGGAAGCAGTCAAGGGAATATACGTGGATTCGCTGGTAAAGCAGTATATCGTCGCTATCGTCGAGGCCACCAGACGCCACGGCGACATCTATTTGGGGTCCTCGCCGCGCGGATCCCTCGCCCTTTATCGGACCTCTCAGGCGCGCGCCCTGCTTCGACAACGCGATTACGTTCTGCCTGACGACGTCAAGTCGCTGGCCGAGGTCGTGCTAGCCCATCGCATGATCCTGTCGCCGGCGGCGCGCATGAAGAACATCAGCACTAGAGCGGTTGTTGCGGAAGTAGTTCGCTCACTTCCAGTGCCAGGAGCGAGGGTGCGAGGGACGGCATGAGGTCTCTTGTTGCCATACTTCTTCTGGTTGTAGCCCTCGTCCTTGGTTTCGTTACGGGTTTTTCACTGTTCTTCAGACTCGCTTACGTGCTGGTAATCTTGCTGGCCCTGAGCCGGGTCTGGTCGTTGATCAACTTGCGCGGCATCGAGGTGATCAGGGAAGCCCACTTGCTGCGGGCACAGGTTGGCCAGGTGGTGGAGGAGAAGTTCGAAGTTCGCAATACCACTCCCATCGGCAAGCCCTGGGTCGAGGTCAGGGATTACTCCGATCTGCCGGAGCACCACGCCAGTTTGGCCTTTTCTTTAGGAACCAGACAAACGCGCCGGTGGCAAGTAAAAACGATTTGTCAGCAGCGGGGTAAGTTTACTCTGGGCCCGATCGCCATCTCCAGCAGCGACCCATTCGGTTTCTTTCAAGGCCATAGGCTGATGAAGGACACTAAGACACTTCTGGTTTATCCCTCAACCGTAGAACTGCCGGGGTTTGAGATTCCCGGCGGCGAGCTACCAGGCGAAGGTAGGCTTCATGACCGCACGCACCAGATGACACCGGTAGCCTCGAGGATTCGGGATTATCAGCCTGGAGACGCCTATAACCGCATTCACTGGCCTAGCTCGGCCCGCACCGGAAAGCTGCAGGTCAAGGAGTTCGAGTTGGACCCGTCAAGCGATGTTTGGATCCTGCTGGACATGCATCAAGAAGCGCAGGCTGGCCAGGGGCAGGACTCCACCGAAGAATACGCCGTGACTATAGCTGCCTCCCTGGCCAAACATTTCCTCGGCGCCAGTCGCTCTCTCGGCTTGATCGCCTTCGGCGAGCACCACGAGGTAGTCCCTTCTGATAGGGGCGGACGCCAACAATTGAAGATTTTCGAGTCGCTGGCAGTGGTAAGAGCCACGGGACACATACCACTAGGAGAGATAATCGCCGCTGAGAGCTTCCGCTTCGGTCGGAACAGCACAGTAATTGTGGTTACCCCTTCGACCAAGGAGGACTGGGTACAGGGGCTACAGCAGCTCGTCAACCGGGGAGTACGGGGGGTGGCTGTTGTCCTTGACCCAACCACCTTTGGCGGCCCCGACAGCCCCATCCTCGCCGTGGGCTTACTGGCCGCCGCGGGAATCCCCAGCTACGTCATCAGGCGAGGAGAGTCTATTCGCGAGACACTCCTATTCGGCAAGGGAGGGATGGGTAGATGAGAGCGCTGCTAGGATGGGAGTCGTCGGAGGGTTGGCTGGGGGCCATTCGGGAGCGATCGAAGATCAGCGAGGGCTGGCTTAGCGTCTTCTTGCTCGTGGTCATCATGTTGAGTACCGTTTGGTCCGTCGAGGCGGCGAATTGGGTACCGAAGCTGCCATCCCTGACGTTCATTTCACTTGCCGGCTTGGCTTTTGGCGTCATCTTTGCCAAGTTGCATTTCCGTGGTCTAGTGCTCCACCCGCTTGCCATCGTGTATGGTCTCGGCATCGTGATCTGGCAAACATTGAGCGTCATGGACCTTCCAAGCTGGGAGGGTCGATTCGTAGACCTGGTGCTAAGACTCAATGCCTGGGGCTATGCTGCCCGCTCCGGTGGAATAAACACGGATAGCCTGGTATTCGGCTTCACACTTGTCGGCCTTTCCTGGCTCATCGGCTACCTATCAGCCTGGTTCGTCTTCCGCTCGCATCGCATCTGGTGGGGCGTGGTGCCAAATGGCGTCGCCATACTCACCAACCTTCGCTATGCTCCGCCCAATGTGGCCGCCTGGTTCGCCCTCTACCTATTCGCGGCGATGCTACTGTTCATTCGGTTGACCTTCTTCCTGCAGGAAAAGAAATGGACCGCCCTAAAAGTGAAGTTCTCGCCCCGGATGAGCTACTCTTATCTGCCGGTGGCCGTGGTGATTTGTGGGGTTATTTTGGCCGCCGCCTGGGTAACCCCCGTTGGCACGGCTTCCGTCCTGGCCTCAGATATTTGGCAGAGCCGCAGCAGCCCCTGGCAAAACTTCCAGGGTGACTTCAGTCGCTTATTCGCCTCATTATCGTCGTCGGCAGAAGACAGCTTCGGTGGCTTCGGTCACGCTATGGTCCTCAAGGGTCCTGTCTCGCCAGGCTCAAATGTCACCATGGTAGTAACGGCCGAAGAGTCGCACTATTGGCGGGCGACCAGCTACGATACCTACGTCGGCCGCGGCTGGGTAAATAGAGACACTTCAGAGGTGCAAGTGCGCCCATCTTTGTCCCTCGCTTTCGGCAGACAATACGAGCAGCGCAAAGAGATCACCCAAACTGTGTCGCTGCGCCTGTTTAAGGACAATCTAGTTCTGGCTGCCGGACAGCCACTTAGACTCGACCAGATCGCCGTGGCTGAAACCATTAGAGTCCCCATGTTCACTATCCCCCTAATAGATCGGTCCCAAGACAACGGCCTGCCGCCCGATATACGCCGCTATGCTGCCGGAATCAGACGAACGGTGGAACGCGCCCGAGACGACGGAACTCTGGCGGCAGGACAGTGGCCGACTATCCTTCCTATTGATCTGCCGCCTGATGTCGCGGTGAGCAAGCTCGTATATAGCAGCGACGCGTCTACGCTGACGGGCGTTGAGCTGATGAGACTAAGTCCGTATCCCATGGATGTTGTGGACCTTCGCTTCCCCCAGCAAGCCAAGAAAGTACTGGAGTACAAGGTTGTTTCATCGGTTTCAATAGCCACCGAGAGACAGCTCAGAACCGGGGGCAGCGGCTATCCGGATTGGGTCCTTCAGCGATATCTGCAAATCCCGACTGGTTTTCCCGGCCGCGTTGGAGAATTGGCGCAATCTTTGACGAAGGACGCGACCAACCCATTTGATAAGGCTATAGCGATCCAGGACTATCTCCGCAAGCTAAAGTACAATCAGCGGATCGAGATCCCACCGGCAAACGTGGACCCCGTAGACTATTTCATTTTCACCCTGAAAGAGGGCTATTGCGACTACTACGCCTCCGCGATGGTCATGATGCTGCGGACGATCGGTATTCCGGCGCGCGTGGCCACTGGCTTCCAGCCCGGCACCCCTGATAGCGACAAAGGAAGCTTCGTCGTTCGGCAGTCGAACGTTCATGCCTGGCCGGAAGTGTATTTTGCCCGCTTCGGTTGGATCGAGTTTGAGCCTACGGCGTCGATAGACCCCCTTCCCCGACCGGCTGACGATGAAACCGCCGAGCCAATAGTGCCAGTGGGATCCGATCAACCTACGGGGGACGAAAACATCGAGGATCCCTTCTTTGACGAAACACTCAGCGGCGACTCGTCCGGGCAGAGCCAGGCCAATACCCTGTCATGGACTGCCGGAACGATTGCCCTTCTCTCTCTCATCCTAACGATAACTCTAGTGTGGCTGCTGTGGCAGAAAGGCCTTTCAAAGCTGACGCTGCCTTTTCAGGTGTACGAGAAGATGTGCAGGTTAGCCGGGTTCGCCGGCAATGGCCCACTGCCTAGCCAGACGCCCTACGAATACTCACGATCTCTCGGATTGGGTATCCCCGATAGCGCATCCGATGTCGAGCGGATCGCCACGGCTTACACTTCGATCGCCTTCGGTCGCAAGAGATTAGTTGGCGAATCCAGAGAAATCGAGAGAGCCTGGCGTCGCGTCCGAAACCGCTTGCTGAGGAAGATCGTAACTAGAAAATGACCTTTTCAACGACACCTATCGTATCGACCGTTGTGGAGGTCAACTTCGGCTGGGTTGGTCTGGCCGGATCTACCTCGGGCATCAGGTTTCTGACCCTTCCCCGCGCACGGCAGCAAGATTGTCTAGAGGAGATTGATTCCAGACTGGGTCCGACCCTTGCTGACCCGGAAGCCTTTGGCGATCTGCCAACGAGGTTACGCGGATACTTCCTGGGCGAACTCAGCAGCTTCCCCGACCTTCTTGACTTGACCGGCACGACTAGCTTTTGTCGTTCCGCCTGGCTGGCAGCTCAAGCCATACCCTACGGCCAGACACGTTCCTACGCCTGGGTAGCCGAGAAGCTGGGCCGGCCTGGCGGGGCAAGGGCCGTAGGCCAGGCCATGGGCGCCAATTCAATTCCCCTCATCATCCCCTGTCACCGGGTGATCGGTAGCAACGGCCACCTCCGGGGTTTCGGCGGCGGCCTCGCAATGAAGGAGCGCCTGCTAAGGTTGGAGGGAGCTCTGCGGTAAACTATGTCGGCGGTCAGCATAAGCATCACGGTGGCGGCAACGTTTTGCGAAGGATCGACCCTAACACGCTCTAGCGCACTTCGTCTCTGAGCCTATGGCTTTCAGCCTGAGGCAGTCGCACGCCGGGTCAAGCCCCGACAGCCCCTAACTGTCCCCCTCAGCCCGCATGACCGGAGGACGGCCGGTGTAGAGGCAGAGCACCTTAGCGATGGTTCTCTTCAACTCCCGGCGGGGGACAACCATGTCGATCATGCCCCGTTCGAGCAGAAACTCTGCCGTTTGGAAGCCAGGTGGCAGCTTCTGTCTGGTGGTCTGCTCGATAACCCGGGGACCGGCAAAGCCGATTAGCGCCCCGGGTTCAGCCATCGAGACATCGCCGAGGCTGGCAAAGCTGGCGGTTACACCGCCGGTGGTCGGATCGGTGAAAATGGAGATATAGGGCAGTCGTTGCTCGGCCAGTTTCGATAGGGCGGCGGCTGTCTTGGCCATTTGCAGCAGACTGAATAGCCCTTCGTGCATGCGCGCCCCACCGGAGGCTGCTACTATGATCAACGGGACTCGTCGGTCTACTGCGTCCTCGATGGAACGAGTTATCTTCTCGCCCACCACCGATCCCATCGATGCGCCAAGGAAATTAAAATCGAGTACGGCCACAACCACCGGGATGTCCTCTATCTTGCCAGTGCCACAAACCACTGCCTCCAGCAGCCCTGAGCGCTGCTGGACCTCGCGGATCTTCTCCGGGTAAGGCTTCTCGTCATCGGCAAAGCCAAGTGGATCGGCAGGTATCAAGCCCTTGTGCCTCTCTATGAATGAACCAGCATCTAGCAAGAGTTCGACCCTCTCGCCAGCGGTAAGGCGGAAGTGATATGAACACTTGGCGCATACTTTGAAGTTCTTTTGGAACTCCCGCACGTAGTTTAGTTCGTTGCATTTCGGGCACTTGACCCAGAGATTCTCGGGAACGGAGCCACGCTCTGCCTTGGCGGGTAGGGAGTAGTACCTGGGCTTTCTGAAGATGTCCAGCGACCTTACCTCCCCTTACCCTCAGATGCCTCGTCTGGCGAGACATCCGGGCCCTCGTCGCCCGCGGCGTCATCTTCGTCCCAACCTTCGAGTAGAGAACGAGCAGCGTCGACATTTTCCTGGGCCACCATTAGCCGAACTGGCTGGGCGGAGACGCCGTAAAACGACACGGCATCTGCCGGCTGAAGCATCGCCGGAACGCCGCTCTGGCCAAGCATATCCTGCCACATCTCGGCAACAATCTGGTTGGGGGCCGTAGCTAGATAGACCAGGTCATCCAATTCGCCTACTCCTGACCGATCGATGGACAGATTCCGCTATGGGATTATAGCATATGTCCTTCTTGCGCGGTAGCCGCTTGATTTTCCTCGCCTTAACGCGGATAATTCACCCTGCTTGAGTTCGCCCGGCAGAAAGGAGACAACCAATTGGTAAATAGTCTTGATGATTGGCCCTTCTCCCGCGCCAGCCTCGGCCTGGCACGCCTATCCTGGGGGTACGCTATGGCCGACGGTACGGAAGGCAGTGAACGGTCCAGAGGATGCGATTCATGCAACCGGGAGGAAGGAAGAACTAATGCTTCTCAGGCGATCACAGTGGATCTGCCCCTTGAACCAGACGGCAGCCACGAAACCGGCGGGGCGAAAGCAAAAGCCCGGATCGTGATAGATTACTGTCCTCGCTGTGGTCGAATCTACGACGTTCGCTGCTCTTCACGAACCTCTGGCTGATCGTATCATTGGTAGGGGCGAATCCTTCCGCGGAAGGACTCGCCCCTGCGGTGTGATTAAGCTAAGCGCTGTTCTCGCTCACCCGCAAGCCGTCTTCGCCAACCAACTCGATCACCTTCTGCCTGAGAATGGGACAATAGCTTGTCGTCAGACCCGGCAGGTCCAGGTGAACTATGCCGTGACCGTTGGCCACCACTAGACGAACAACATCGGGCCCCTGGAAGCTTCGCAATACGGCGAAGAGTTGTTGCATTCGCTCCCTATCAGCCTCGACTTCTCCAGATTTCCCGAAACTAATCATGATCTGATAAGTCGCGGTCGCCGGTCTCAAGAATGATCCCGGTTCCTGTATTCTTCTGTGAGATCCCCCGTTGCCATTCACCGGCTCGTCAATTTGGTCATCGTCCGCTTCGCTGTCCTCGCGCGGCATATAAGGAGACGCCTCGTCGCAGACGACCTGAACCCTGTCTCCCCGAGGCCGGACTTTTCCCCGAACCCAGAGAATCTTGCCGGCCTGCCAGAGATCCTTCGTCTTCTCGTAGACCTCGGACCAGACGGTGACCTCAAGGCTACCGTCCAAATCCTCCAGCACCGCTGCCACAAAAGGCCTCTTCTCTTTGGTAAACGATAGTCTCGCCGAAGCAACAATTCCGGCCACCAGAACCTGCTGGCCAGCCATCTCCTCGGTGATCTGTCCACAGAAGGCGCTCACCACTTTGGCGAGATCCCTTGCCGCCCGGGCGAAGGGATGCTCGGAGAAATATGTGCCTACAAACTCCTTTTCCCACGCCAGCTTCTCAGAAAGTGTGGCATCCTTGGTCGAGAGAGCCAGGCTAGGCATTGGCACGGGAACGGTGGCTTGAAATAGGTCAAACATCGAAGCTTGTCCCGTCTCTTTTAACTTCTGCTGTCTCTGGACGGCCGCCACGATTCGATCGAGGTTCTCCAAGAGCGCTCCCCGCACCCCGAGGCAATCCAAAGCACCAACTTTGATCAGGCTCTCTAACGCCCTCTTGTTCAGGTTCTTCAAGTCAACCCGGCGGCAGAAGTCCTCGATTGAGACAAAAGGGCCTTCTTCTTCCCTGACCACCACGAGTGCTTTGACCGCCCCCACGCCGACGTTTTTGATGGCGCCCATGCCAAAGCGTATCGCCTGAGCCGTACCACCACCATTGATTGTCACTTCCTCGATCGTGAAGTCGGCGTCACTTCTGTTCACATCGGGAGGCAAAACCTGGATTCCCAGTCGGCGACACTCGCCCACGACGAAGGCCACTCGCTCGGAAGTATCCATCTGTGTTGACAGCACGGCTGCCATATACTCAGCCGGATAATTGGCCTTCAAGTAGGCGGTCTGGTAGGCCAGCAAGGCGTAGCAGGAGGCGTGCGCCTTGTTGAAAGCGTAGCCGGCAAACGGCTCAATCAAGTCAAATATTTGCGTCGCTGTGCCTTCGGATATCCCCTTCTCGCCGGCCCCGGCCAGGAAAGCCTCGCGCTCGCCCTTCATCTTGTCGACAATCTTCTTGCCCATAGCCTTACGGAAGATATCGGCCTTACCCAGACTGTAGCCAGCAACCGCCTGTACGATGAATAGCACCTGATCCTGGTACACTATGACGCCGTAGGTTGACTCCAGAATCGGCTCCAGCAGAGGATGAATATAGGTGATGGGAACCCTGCCAAACTTGGAATCGATGAACCGGGGGATATGAGCCAACGGCCCCGGACGAAACAGCGCGATCATCGCCGCCAGTTCGGCTACCGAGGTCGGCTTGAGCTCCCGCACATACCTCCTCATACCTGAGCTCTCAAGCTGAAAGACTCCGGTGGTTTCGCCCGAGCCTAGAAGCTCGAAGGTCTTCGGATCGTCAAGGGGCAGGGTTTTCAGGTTAAGGCCGACTTTCCTCGTTCTACTTATAATCTTCCTGGCTCTGGCGATTATCGTCAAATTGGTCAGACCTAGAAAGTCCATCTTTAGTAGGCCGATTCTGGCGACGTTTTCCATGGCAAACTGGGTCATCAGACTGCCCTTTTCCTCGCCCTTACTCGGGCGCTGGAGAGGCACATGATCGGTGAGCGGCTCCCTGGAGATCACGATACCTGCGGCATGGGTGCTGGCGTGTCGGGAGATACCTGCCAACTGCTTTGCCGTATCGATTAGATGTTTGATGCCGCTGTCCGCTTCGTATAGCTCTGACAGCTCCTTCGTCTCCTCAAGTGCCCGGTCGATAGTCATGTGGAGAGTCGTGGGAATAAGTTTGGCAACCCGGTCAACATCGGCGTAGCTCATTCCCAGAGCGCGCCCGACGTCCCGGATGACCGCTTTGGCGCCGAGGGTGCCGAAGGTGATGATCTGAGCCACGTGGTCGCGACCATATTTGCCGGCGACGTAGTCTATCACCTCGTCCCGCCGGTCGTCCTGGAAATCCATATCAATGTCTGGCATTTCCTTGCGTTCGATGTTGAGAAACCGCTCGAACACCAGATTGTTGGCCAGAGGATCGATGTCCGTGATTCCCAAACAATAGAGCACGATACTGCCTGCGGCGCTGCCGCGCACTCCGTAGAGGATATCCTGGCTACGGGCAAAGTTGACAAAATCCCTCACCACCAGGAAATATTGCGCAAACTGGGTCTCCTTGATGACACCAAGCTCGTAATCCAGACGTTGGCGTTTGTCATCCGTCACTTGCGGATAGGCAGCGGGAAGGCCCTCATAGCAAAGTTGTGCGAGGTAGTCGTCCGCGCTCATCCCCGGCGGAATATCCACATCAGGCAAATGGAGGCGGTCAAACTCAAGACGCAAATCGCACAGATCCACGATTGCCTGCGTGTTCTCGATTGCCTCCGGCACGTGAGCGAATAACTCGGCCATCTCCTCGGAACTACGCATGTAGAACGAATCGCCGGACATGCGAAGGCGCTTTTGGTCCGACACGAGGGCATTTGTCTGGATGCAGAGGAGCACGTCGTGGGCAAATGAGTCGCCCTGCTGAGCATAATGCAGATCGTTAGTCGCCACCAGCGGGATATTCAGCTCCCTCCCCATATCGATGAGCCTCTTGTTCACCAGATCGAGTTCCGGTATGTCATGCTGCTGCAGCTCAAGGAAGAAATCGCCGAACGTTGCCTTATACCAAAGTGCCGATTCCCTTGCCTCCTCCATCTTGCCATCCATGATAAGCCTTGGAACCTCACCGTTGATGCAGGCCGACAAGGCGATGAGGCCCTCGTGATGCTCGCTAAGCCAGCCCCGGTCGACGCGTGGTTTATAGTAGAATCCATTTACCTGTGCCTTAGTTACAAGCTGGACAAGGTTTCGATAACCCTGTTCATTTCTAGCCAGAAGAACCAGGTGATAGGAGTTCTTGTCGGCTGACGTGCGGCTCTCGTAGCCATTTGGGGCCACATACACCTCACAACCGATAATGGGCTTTATCCCCATCGCCTTAGCGGCAAGGTAAAAATCGATCACCCCGTACATCACGCCGTGGTCGGTAATGGCGAGGCTAGTCATGCCAAGGTCTTTTGCCCGCTTCAACAAGTCATTGACGCGACCAAGGCCATCGAGAAGACTGAATTCCGTATGGACGTGCAGGTGAGTGAACATAAGGACCCCTAAAGCTTTGAGTAATGGCCCTGCCCGGGCAAATCCGGCAGAGATGAAATTATAGCATGTTGGACAACAGTATGGGCCAGTATGGTAGAGAGTGATAAGAAGGTCTTATAACTGCGGTACTAGCCTCAATGCAACCCTCTAGCGAACTCTAGGGAAATAATTCAATATTAAAACGTGAGCAATCAAGAGATAATTGGCGTATCAGCGAGATATGACGGCGTTTGAAGATATTATTCAGCTATCAATGTCCTTGAATTGATTTGCCCTTGGCCCCGATGTGAGTTATTATACAGTAATTAGCAGTCTAATACGGAGAGTGCTAATTTGGCTTAGAAATAGGCCCCCGAAAACGGGAAATTAAACTTTAAAGGAACAGGAGGTAATCTTATGGCGCAACTAAAAAAACTGAAGCCGCTTGGTGACCGTGTGATTGTGAAGCCTTTGGCCAAGGAAGAGGTCACAAAGAGCGGGCTCGTTCTTCCTGACACGGCGAAGGAAAGGCCGCAGGAAGGAACGATTGTGGCGGTAGGCCCGGGCAAGCTGGAAGAGGGCAAGCGCATCCCCATGGACGTCAAAGAAGGCGACAGAGTTCTCTATGCCAAGTATGCGGGAACAGAAGTCAAGGTCGATGATGAGGACTTGCTTATCATGAGCGAAAAGGATATCTTAGCCATCGCTTCCTAATTATCGTCTGTCGGTGGCCAAGTAGTATTTTGGTCATCTGTTCGAAACCACACAAAAAGGAGGATAACTTTAGTATATGGCAAAACAACTGCTGTTTGACGAAGAAGCAAGACGAGCTCTTAAACGAGGAGTCGACAAGCTTGCTGATGCTGTTAAGATCACTCTCGGCCCGCGGGGTCGTAATGTTGTCCTGGACAAGAAGTTCGGTTCCCCCACGATCACCAATGACGGTGTTACCATCGCCAAAGAGATCGAGCTAGAGGACCCCTTCGAAAACATGGGCGCCCAGCTTGTAAAAGAGGTCGCCACCAAGACCAACGATGTCGCCGGTGACGGCACGACCACAGCCACAGTTCTTGCCCAGGCCATCGTGCAAGAGGGACTCAAGAACGTGACCGCCGGCGCCAACCCGATGCTCATCAAGAGGGGCATCGAGAAGGCGGTCGCCACCGTAGTCGAAGAGATTAGGCGCATGGCCAAGCCTGTGGAAGGCAAAGAGCAGATCGCTCAGGTCGCTTCTATTTCTGCCGCAGACCCCGAGATCGGCAATCTCATTGCCGAGGTTATGGAAAAAGTCGGCAAAGACGGCGTCATTACCGTCGAGGAATCCAAGGGTCTCCGCTTCGAGACCGAATTTGTCGAAGGCTGCCAATTCGACCGTGGCTATATCAGCGCCTACTTCGTAACCAGCGCCGAGAGAATGGAAGCCGCTCTCGACGATCCGTACATTCTCATCACCGACAAGAAGATCACCGCCGTAGCCGATATTCTGCCGGCACTTGAGAAGGTTTTACAGGTTACTAAGAACCTTGTCATCATTGCTGAGGACGTCGAGGGTGAGGCCCTGGCTACTCTGGTCGTCAACAAGCTCCGCGGTACTTTGAACTGCCTCGCCATCAAGGCGCCAGGATTCGGGGATCGCCGCAAGGCTATGCTCGAGGACCTCGCCGTATTGACCGGCGGCAAGGTTATCACGGAAGAATTGGGCCGCAAGCTCGATTCCGCGACAGTCGCCGATTTCGGTCGAGCCCGCCGCGTAAGTTCTGACAAAGATACAACCACTGTTATCGAGGGACGGGGCAGCGACGAGGCCATTCAGACCCGGATCAGGCAGATCAAGGCCCAGATTCAGGACTCGACGTCAGACTTCGACAGAGAGAAGCTTCAGGAGAGACTGGCCAAGTTGGCCGGTGGCGTAGCCGTCATTAAGGTCGGCGCTGCGACCGAAGTCGAACTGAAAGAGAAGAAGCACCGCGTCGAGGATGCGCTCTCAGCCACCCGTGCAGCCGTAGAGGAGGGCATCGTTCCTGGCGGCGGCGTCGCTTTCATCAATGTCATCGCGAGCCTCGATCGGACCGAGGTTAGTGGCGATGAGGCCACCGGTGTGGCGATTCTCCGACGGGCTCTCGAGGAACCACTTCGCCGCATCGCGATCAACGCCGGCCAGGAAGGCTCAGTGGTTGTCCAGGCGGTAAAACTTCTCCCGCCCGGCGAGGGCTACGATGCTCTCATTGGCGACTATGGCGACATGTTCGCCAAGGGCATTATCGACCCGGCGAAAGTAACCAGATCGGCGCTCGAGAATGCGGCCAGCATCGCGGCCATGGTTCTCACCACCGAAACTCTGATAACTGACCTTCCCGAGGCCAATAGGATGCCACCAATGATGCCGCCCGGAGGCGGCGGAATGGGCGGTATGGAGTACTAGACTCCAACCTAATAGTAGAGTAGTTCAGAGGCCCCGTCCTTCTCTGGAAGGACGGGGCCTCTTCTCATGTCCCCGATGGGCGTTAATGGAACTTGAGGGACTGGACTACAAGGCGGTGACTCTCTAGCCCCCGCCCATCATCCGCACTACTTCTATCCGGTCCCCTTGGCGAATGATGGTGGAATCGTAGTCGTGGCGGCGGACGATTTCGCCGCAAAGCTCTACGACAACTATCGGCGCCGGTATCGAGCCCAGCGCGAGAAAACGGCTCACGCTCATCTCTCCCGGCAGCTCTTTTGGTTTGCCATTGGCGATGACCGTTATCAATTTCTCATCCTCCCTCGTCGATTGCTTGCCTGAGTCTACGCGCCGCCAACTCATGATCGTCAGCCGCGAGAATGGCGCTGATTACGGCAACTCCCTGCGCCCCGGCGGCGAGAACCCCGGCAATGTTTTCCGCCACCACGCCACCGATGGCAAAGACAGGGATTGAAACGCTGGCCGTCACTTCTCGCACGAGGTTCGCGCCACTTGCAGCGTAGTCCGGGTGCGAGTTACTCGGAAAGATAGTGCCCAGGATCAGGTAATCGGCTCCCTCGCCTTCCGCCTGCACGGCCGCCGCCACACCATGCACCGAGGCCCCGATGTGCAACCTGTTGCCAAGGATACTCCGGGCCACGGCCACTGGTAGACTTCTGCCACCCAACTGTACCGCATCTGCCCCTGCCGCCAAGGCAACATCCAAACGGTCGTTTACGACCAGGGCCGCGCGGTTCCCGATAGCGGCCTTCAGTCTCAAAGCGAGGAAGAAAAGCTCTCTGGCGTCGAGTTCCCGTTCCCTTAGATGAACGACGTCGACACCGCCCCGCACAGCGGCCGCCACTGCCGCCACAAGATCGCCACGGCAAAGTTTGCGGTCGGTGACCAGATGAAGGCGGCTGGCCTGCAGCCAGGTTTGGTCAGTAGCCGGCCCACCCACTATCGCACCACTCCTTCAAGAGGACTACTGGCAGAGGCGTACGACTTCTTCGCAATACGACCGGCCAGATAGGCCATCCGGCCCGCCTCCACCCCCAATTTGAACGCTTCGGCCATCAGGGCGGGATCCTTGGCCTGAGCGATCGCCGTATTAACCAGCACGGCACTTGCCCCCATCTCCATGGCCAAGGAGGCATCTGAGGGCGCTCCCAGGCCGGCGTCTACCACCACTGGCACCCTGGCCTGCTCCACGATGATCCTAATTTGCTCGAAATTGACCACGCCCTGGCCTGACCCTATAGGAGAGCCCAGCGGCATGACGGTCGCCGTACCCGCCTCTTCCAAACGTCTTGCCAGGACCGGGTCGTCGTTGATGTAAGGCAAGACCACGAATCCCAGACCGACAAGGGCAATGGCCGCCTCAAGCGTCCCGATCGGATCGGGTAACAAATACTTCGCATCGGGGATCACCTCGAGCTTGACCCAGTTAGACCCCGTAAGCTCTCGCCCGAGCATGGCCACCCGTATCGCCTCCGCCGCTGTCTGGCAACCCGCAGTGTTGGGCAATATGCTGTAGCGGCTCCAATCAATGTCATCAAGCAAGCTCTTTTTGGTTGGATTGTCAAGGTCCAAACGGCGGATAGCGACCGTGACAAGTTCGGTCCCCGATGCGTCGAGGGCCTCCCTCATTTCCGCCACAGAACGGTATTTTCCGGTTCCCAGAAACATCCGCGACCGGAATTCCTTCCCCGCGATAACCAATGGTTGATCCATTTCAAACTCCTCAGATTATAATAGTGGGCAGGGGCAGGGGGTCAGGGATGGGACTCCATCCTCTTGACAAGAGCATTGCGGAGAGCGAAAAGCTGCCGCCGCAATCCGGCCACCTGCGCCAGACTCTGAGCCAATACCGCTTGAGAAACGTAATTAAGACGCGATGCAATCTCGATTTGAGTCTCTAGCTCGGCCAGCGATGCCTGAGCCATTGATAGGTAATTCAAGTATTCTTTGCTGTGCTCCCTAGTGTGCCCTTCCGCGATGTTCGATGGAATCGAAACGGCCGCCCGCCGCATCTGCCCGGCTAACCCGTACAACTCTTCCCTGGGAAAAGACCGGGTCAAAGTATACACGGCTCCCACCATATCCATCGATACCTGCCAAACCCGCAAATCCCGAAAACTGTTAACAGCCATCGCCGTCTCCTTGTAACCGACCGTCCCCCGACCCCTGTCCCCCGTCCTCTGCCTCCCGACCCCTGTCCCCCGACCCCTGTCCCCTAACAGGTCGCTGGCATCGCTGTGCCCAGGTATTCGCTAACAAACTTCATAGCGCAGAAATCACCGCACATGCTGCAGCCGTGAACAGACGTCGACGGCCGTTCAGCGCGCATCTGTCTTGCTTTACGGGGATCGAGGCATAGCTCGGCCTGCCGTTCCCAGTCGATGGATTTCCTTGCCTGCGCCATCATGAGATCTCTTTCCCGGGCGCCCTTTACGCCCTTCACGATATCGGCGGCATGGCCGGCGAGGCGTGAGGCCATAACTCCGTCCCAGACATCTTGATTGCTAGGCAGGCCCAGGTGCTCCGCCGGCGTAACATAGCACAGGAAATCCGCTCCGTGCATGGCGGCGATGGCCCCACCGATCGCTGCGGTTATATGGTCATAACCGGCGCCAATGTCGGTTACGAGGGGACCGAGGACGTAGAAGGGAGCGCCCTGGCAGATTCGTTTCTGCAGTTGAACATTGGCCGCGATCTGGTCCAGTGGCATATGCCCCGGTCCTTCTACCATCACCTGAACCCCTGCCGCCCAGGCCCTCTCCACCAACTCGCCCAGCATGAGCAACTCATGGATCTGACCGCGGTCGGTGGCATCTGCCAGACAACCAGGCCTAAGTGAATCACCAAGACTCAAGATCATGTCATGATCGTGAGCGATCTCTATGAGTCGATCGTAGTACTGGTAGAGCGGGTTTTCCTGCTTGTTATGCAACATCCAGCCGGTAATAAACGAACCACCACGAGAGACGATATCGGCGACCCGCCCCTGCTGCCGGAGCAGGCGAATTCCCTCGAGGGTGATGCCACAATGAACGGTGGCGAATTCCACGCCATCTTTGGCGTGTGCCTCTATGGCTTCGAATAGGTCGTCGACGGTCATATCCACGATCGAGCCGCGGCGTTCGACTGCTCCCAGGGCAGCCTGATAGACCGGAACTGTTCCCACCATCACCTTGCAGCGGCTCAAGACAAGCTTCCTGGTGGCGTCGAGGTCACCCCCGGTGCTGAGGTCCATCACAGAATCGGCGCCTGCGGCGACCGCCACGTCCACTTTCTCTAACTCGGCCTCGACCTTCCGGTAGTCGGTCGATGTGCCGATGTTGGCGTTTACCTTGGTGCGGAGCCCCAGGCCAACGCCAAAAGGCACGGCTCCAGCATGCGACAAATTGGCCGAGATCACGATAGTACCCATGGCCACGCCGGCGCGAATAACCTCCGGATCGACACCCTCTGCCCCGGCCACCTGAGCCATCAAATCGCTGATCTTTCCCTGCCTAGCCAGTTCTATCTGAGTCACACCCATTTTCCCTCCCCCAATCAAAACGCCGCCAGCTATTGCATGGCGGCCATCGAGTTTCTTGCTTTCCTACGCTGGCATTACCCAGTTCAGGTTCAAGGGTCCGTGGTCTCAAATCCACGCTCTCAGCGCGCCAGCGCTCCCCTAGCATCTGCCTATTCGATTATCCATATTGTACCAGCGAATCTCCTGTAAATCAATAGCAGGGGGCATCAATAAACACGACCATTGATCGAGTACGCCTCAGCAAGATACTTAGCGTGATTGCGGGCGACGTCAGTTGGCTCAGACCGGTAAGCGCCAAAGATAGCACGCGCCCTTTGCCACTTCTCATCCCGCCGGTCATCAGCGAGAACCATGTCCACGCCCTGACGAATCAACTCTGTCGCGGATAGACCTCGTTCCACAGCCTTCCTCTTTAAGGCAACAGACTGCTCCTCGGTCAGTCGAATCTGCGTTCTAATCATTTGAATTGCCCCCATTTCGAGCCACCACGTGACCATATCCACATAACTGCAACGCGGGAAAGCGGACGTCAGGTTAAGTGCGGCACAGGCATCACAGAATCGGCCCGCCAACTCCGGCCCCCAACCCCTGTCCCCTGACCCCTGACGAAGTCATTGTCCGAGTTCGATTATGTCTGGGGAATCGTCAAGAGGTAGGTCGGTCAAGGTCTTGCTCTGTTCCCGAAAAGACTGAAGCTTGGCGAGGGCCTTGCGCGTATCACTGGCCACCCTGGCCTTGTGACAACGCTTGACCCGATACTTGAACAGCCAATAGGTAAAATACTTTAGCTCATAGAGACTAATCGTGCTGTCCTCAAGAAAACCGCACTCTTCACGGAAGTGCTGTAGCAAAGCGCTCTGTGTCTGCCCGTAGATTCGCTGGTAGACACCTTCGAACACCCGAACATCTTCTCTGTGGGAGCGAACGCTATGCTCCTTATGCACCTCCTCTTCGGTCGCCAGAATGAGGGACTCCTCGACGGTAATTCCATATACATAGTTCAAATAGCCACGATATTTGAGCGGGCCGACCATCTCCTTGAACTGTTCATGGCTGAACCCATCGGGTGGCCGGCCGTAAAAGAGAAGGTTCACTCTCTCCTCGTCAGGAACTAGATCGGCCACGAAGTCGGTGAGCCTTTCCGCCAGAAGAAGCCAGTCGAAGGCCTCACCGCCGATCAAGTAACGGTAGACCCGCTCGTCAATTGTCTCCTCGGCCAGAGTCCAGCGCGCCACGGCCTCAAGAAGGGCGATATACCAGGGTTTGCCGCTAAGGATGTCGTGACGAAACAGGCGTAGGTCGCCCTCGATAACCTCGAGGTCTACGTTTACCCGAAGAATTGGCTGATTGGCTGACTCCATTAATGCTCCCTAGCTTAGACCAGTTTCCCCGGTTCCATTTTTGGCGAAGGCCAATACTTTTTCCAGGGGCCAGGCGTTCACGACATCTTCTGTTCCACACCAACCCCGGCGAGCGACGCCGACGCCAAAATGCATGAAATCGAGATGATCGACATTGTGGGCGTCGGTACCGATGGCAACCTTCACGCCCAGGTCCCTGGCCCGACGCACCAGATCGTCTTTGAGGTCCAGACGCATTGGCGCGGCGTTTATTTCCATCGCCGTACCCGCTGCGGCGGCTGCCCTGAACACGGCATCTATGCCCATCCGGATCGGCTCACGTCCTCCCACGATACGACAGGTAGGGTGGCCAATGATGTCCACGTTCGGATTGGCGATCGCCCGCAACAGGCGCTGCGTCATCTTCTCCTCATCCTGCCCCATGGCCGAGTGAATCGAGGCCACCACAATATCCAGATCGGCCAGCAGATCATCCGGCAAGTCGAGGCTGCCATCCACCCTGATATCGACCTCGATTCCGGTCAATAAACGGATGCCACTCAGCCGCTGATTGAGTCCCTTGATCTCCTCGATCTGCTCCCTTACCCTGGCTACCGACAACCCATGAGCCACGCCCAGTCCGCCAGAATGGTCGGTCATGGCAAGATACTGGTAGCCCCGGCTTTGGGCGGCGACAGACATGGTTTCGATGGTGTCGAGACCATCGCTCCAGAGCGAATGGGTGTGCAGGTTTCCCTTTATGTCAACGGCACCGAGCAGAGATGGCAAACTACCTGTTGCCGCCGCCTCGATCTCCCCCATCCCCTCACGCAGTTCGGGGGGAATGAACTGCAAGCCCAAACGGGAATACAATTCGTCTTCGGTCGCAAAGCGTTCCGGGCCGCCGCCGCCGTAACGGACGACCCCCTCTTCCGTCAGTCGCAGTCCAAGCCCGGCAGCCCTTTGATCTATGAGAGCATTATGGCGCTTGCTGCCGGTATGGCGCTGAAGTAAGGCGCCGAAACTGGCTGGATCGCCCAGACGGAACTCAACTTCCACGCCGCCGGCGGTCAACGCGCACACTGTTTGCAACTCCCTGCTGTTTATCGCCGTGACGAAGGGAAGGCGAACGAAGGCGTCTATCGTGTCCTCAATGTCAGTCGAACTGCCAACGATATCGACATCACCCAAGGTCTCTCGCATGCGCCGGAGGCTGCCGCCGGCTGAGATCTCAACTACGCCCGGTAATCGCCGGATCATGGCCATGAACTCCTTGGCAATGGGCCAGGCGTAGCCGATTGGCGTGCGCGTATCTCGCCGCCTTGTCACCTCAATGGCGGCCAACAGCCTTTCAGCCGCCTTCTCTCCCAGACGGGGAAGAGCGGCGACGCGGCCGTTGCCGATAGCCACCTCAAGGTCGTCGATGCTGCCGACACCTAACTCGCGACTCAGGCGACCGGCGGTTTTGGGCCCGATGCCCGATATCTCCAGGAGACGCCGCACACCCTCGGGAAACTCCGCCCTGAGTTCCTCGCGATAAGCCAGTCTGCCCGTCATAACCAGCTCCTGGATCCGCCTCGCGATACCCTCTCCCACGCCAGGAATGTCGGTGAGCCGGCCCTCGTGCATGACCTCTACCACGTTCTCCTGATACCGCTCAACTGATTCGGCGGCGCGGCGATAGGCCCGAACCTTGAAGGCGTTCTCACCCTTCATCTCCAACAGCTCGGCTATCTCTGAAAACACAGAGCCAACGGTCTTATTGTCCAAATTTAGCCCATCCGAATAGTAGTCTCTCCATTCTACCACGGTTGAAACTGGACTTCAAACCGCTTGCCGCCAGATCGTCTGCAGAATCGCGGGGGGATAGTCGCGACATCTTCGGAACCAGGAATTTGTCGAAGCGGGCGGCAACTCCTCAAACCATCATCTCCGGACCATCGTGCTGTGAAGACGGCCCTCACCCTGACCCTCTCCACCTTCGGGGGTGGGCGAGAGGGCGGGACATCTACCGTACTATCCAAGTGACTTGGGCTCGCCGCTTGGTATCTTTCCAAAAATGAGCGGCATGTGGTAAAATATGGACGGACAGGAGGGAAGACTTGGGGATCATCGACACACTGACGGCGGGTTTTTCGGCCGTCCATAAGAGGCTGTGGGTAATAGTTATCCCCGTCTTCCTGGATCTCTTTCTTTGGCAAGGGCCGAAGCTCACGGCGTCAGGGCCTGTGCAGCGATTCTTCGGTTCATACGCCGACCTGACTGCCGGCTCCTCCTCCGCGTTGCTCGAACAGGTTATGTCGTCTTCCGATCAGGTTGATGCCGCTACCCAGATAGCCAAATTGGGCGAGGACTTCCGCGACGTGAATTTCTTCAACGTTCTGGCCTGGCAGTCTCCCAGCCTGATCGAGAGCCAAATTGGCAACCAGCCGGCCGGGTTTCTCAATCTCATGGTCTGGAACATAGATCGGGGCGTGGTTCTCCTTGGTTTGGTATTTGTCCTGGTCCTCCTCGGACTCTTAATCCAGTCGGCCTTTCTCAGCGCTATCGTGCAGGGCGTCAGAACCGGCGAATCCGCTATTCAGCCATTACCCGAAAGAATCGCCGTGAACTGGGTGAGGCTTGTGGCCTATTTTGCCTTGTTGCTGGGCGCGGCGATCTTCTTAGGCATCCCTATTGTTCTGATAACCCAACTGCTAGGCCTTATCAGTCCGCTGATCGCCAGTTTGATGAGTGGGCTGCTCATGGCCATGCTGCTTTGGGCTGCTCTCTACTTCTTCTTTGCAATTGCCG
>JAUSEJ010000250.1 GCA_030650265.1 Dehalococcoidia bacterium
GTCCCTGGCTACGAAGCCTTGACTCAGCCCGCCTGAGGGTGCTAGTAAGCGATTTGCCAAGTCTTGGACGCCTTTTCGAAGGCCTTCCGCTTCCTCCACCAGACGCTCTCGGCGACCCAGGGCTTGAAAAGACCAGACTATTCGAGGCCATGCTACGATTGATCGAGCGACTAGCGGAGGAGACGCCTGTAGCTCTCTTCTTGGACGATTTGGATCGATCAGACTCGTGCTCGCTGGAGCTGCTCTGTTACCTCGCCCGCGGCCTGATCGATCAGCCAATACTGTTACTTGCGAGTTATAGGACGGATGCTCCGAACACAAGAGGCCGCCTGCGAGCGCTGATAGGCTCTCTAGAGAGAGATGGCCTAGCTCAAGAAATTGCCATCTCGCGACTCAGTTCTGACCAGGTGGAGAACCTTGCCCAAGGCATTCTTGGCGGCAAAGCTCCCGGCGGCCTCCTGCCACTGCTGGAAACTCGCGCCGGTGGCACACCATTCTTTGTCGAGGCCCTCATGACTGCCCTTATCGACTCTGGCAGTCTGGTTCCCGGTCCGTCTGGAAAAGATGGCTGGCGCCTCGATGCCGAAAGTGCTGTTGCCCTGCCACCAAGCGTTCGCAGTCTTATACTGAGCAGCTTGGACGGCCTCGGACCGATGGAGCGCCGCGTTCTAAACGTTATCACGGTCATTGGCGAGGCAACACCCCACTCGATTCTGCAAGTTGCCACCGGCCTACAGGAGCAAGCTCTCGATGATGCCATCGAGCAACTCCATGCCGCCAGCCTGGTGACCGAGGCGAGAGACGGGTCAGATGTCGTCTACAGCATTGGTCATCCGCTCGTTCAGGAGGTGGCAAAGGCCGAACTTCCGGAGATGGTACGACGCCACATCCACATGGCGGCAATAGGATCACTCGAGCTAGTTAGGCCTTCTGAACTTAGTCGACTTGCCCGTCACTATCGCGGCGCTGGCCCAGCAGCGGACCCCAATCGTGCGCTAGCGGTGTTTCTGGCGGCGGGCGAGAAGGCGCGCGCCCTTTGCGCCAACGAAGAGGCCGCCGGTTACTATGTCGATGCCTTGGCGATGGTGCGTGAGGGCTGCCAGGCCCCGGGCTATTCAGTTCTAGGAGAGGAATTGCTGCCCTGGCTTCTCGAGCGACTAGGTGAGGTTTGGGAGCGCATCGGTGAGGGTGAGGCGGCCATCAGCATTTGGAACGAGGCCATGGTCCTTCATTCGGACGGACGAGAGCGGGCTACTCCTTCCCCTGATCGGGCGTTGGCGATGTCTCGACTCCGTCGCCAATTGGCCATAGCGGAATGGGACCGTGGCCATTTCCATACCGCCGAAGCTCACCTGAGCGCTGGTTTGGCCCTGCTGACGGACGGATCGACAGGCGCCGAACCTTGCCAGGAGTTGGCGGATTTGCAGTTCACGCGTTTTTACATCTTCAGCCGCCTTGGAGACGCAGCAGGTCAGGCCGAGTCCGCAGCAGCGCTACTGTCGATTGCCCAGCGACTAACGTCGCCACTGGTCGAGGCCGAGGCCAATCTGGTTGCCTCCATTTCTTGTCAGGGTCGAATGGATGTCTCGGCTGGCATCGAGCATGCGCTGCGCGCGTTGAGCATAAGTGAATTGTTCTCCAAGGCACAAGATCTAGCGGTCTGCTGCCGGGCGCATATTGCGCTTGTTTCGGCGGGCATTCGCCTCGGGGATCATAGGCTGATGCGCGACCACGCCGAGCAGGGCTTGGCCATAGCCCAGCGCGTCGGGGCGCCAAACCTGGAAGTCGTTCTGCGCCTATATTCGGCCCATGCCAGCTTTTTGTCGGGCGCTTGGAGCGAGTCCTTGCGGTGCAGCGGGGACGCCCTTACGCTGGCCCGCCGTCTAGAGCACCCGCGAAATCTGGCCCACGCTCTCGCGGCACGCGCAATGGTTCTGTCTCTGTCGGGTGAACTTTCCGAGGCTCAAGCTTGCATTTCTGAAGCAAGAACAACCTTCGGCGGCCCTTCCAGAGGGGGATCGGTCGATAGGTACGTCTTTGGATTGATCGATATTGCCGAGACAATGCTAGCACTTGAACGGCTAGAGGCAGAGCGCGCGCATGCCATCGCAAACTGCTTCGTCCTTCCGTCAGAATCAAATACGGTGCCTTCCTTTCTGACACAGTCGAACATGCCCATGGGTTTGATGCTTCGCGCTGAGACCGAAATAGCCACAGGGGACCCACAACGTGCACTGGAAACCGCGGGTAAGCTGTTGGCTCTGATTCCTGAGGGCGCTCCTTATTTAGAAGCTCTTTCTTGTCGAGCCGAAGGCCTCGCCCGGGACGCTTTGGGGCAACCGGAGGCCGCAATGGAATGCATGGCGCGGGCGCACAAAGGATTTACCGCCCTGGAAATGCCATTCGAGGCAGCCAGATCCCTACTGGAATGGGCTACGGTGGCGATGACCGGACAGCCAAGTGCAGCGGCAGTAGCTGCTCGGGCAAGTCTTGCTGTCCTCGACCATCTCGGAGCTCGAAACCACGCGGACCGTTGTCGACGTCTATTGCGGCAGTTTGGTGTGCCGCCGCCGATCTCTCGCCGGACTCCCCCGAACGGGTGTCCTCTAAGCCAACGCGAGATCGAAGTCGCGCGATTGGTTGCTGAAGGTTTGACAACGGCCGAGATAGCGAAGCGACTGCAACTCAGCTGGCGTACCATCGATCACCATTTGGAGCGCATATATGGGCGTTTGGGAATCGGCTCCCGCGCTTCCCTTACCCGATACATCATCGAGGCCGGACTATTGTTGCCGGCAAGCTACCAAAACTGACCGAGGCCAGACCTAGATTAGGTATTTCTCCCTATTGCGGCTGGTCGCCCTATATATTATGCTGGTCAAATTACTGCAAAAAGAGCTAGGTGGAAGGACAGGAAATGAACCGAATCGACGAGCTCCAGAACAAATACCCGGAGATACCTAGAGACGTCATTCTGAAACATGATGTCTTGGTTCAAGGAGTCAGAGACGGCGAGGACATCGACAAGGCGAGCGACTGGAGACGGCTATTAGAGACCTACCAGAGCAGCGACTATGACGTAACCTTGTCTGACCTGGCAGAGAGAACTCCATGGAGGGTAAAACCCGGTTTCATGCTTCGTCCGAGTGTAATGTATTTCAAGTCGGGAATGGGCGCTAACGTTCGCCTTCGCTCCGCCAGCCCCTATTCCATTAGAGAAACCAGCGAAGGCAGGTTTGCTCTTTGTCAGGGCGACGAACAGGTCGAGGAGATTTACTTTCCCCGTCCGAAGCAAAGGACTGCGCCTGAACCGACGACCAGTAGAGGAACGCCGATAAGTAACGTGATCGACTTCAAGCGTCGTTGTTTCTGGCTGGTTCCCACACGATACTGCCAGTATTTCTCCATGGGCGATCAGTGCAAGTTCTGCAACCTCAACGCAAATCACAAGGAGGCGAACGCCGTCGGGCTTGGCCATGCCACCACACTCAACCTCAATGAAACGGTGGAGGCCTACCAACTTCGGGCTGCAGAAGTACCGCTCATCGAAGGCGGCTTTGTTATGGGTGGTTTCTTGAAGGCGGAGCAGGAGGCGAAGATATACCTCGATTTTATCGGGGCGCTAGCCAAGGCCGCACCCTACAAGCCGAATTTCACCGTCCATACGCAAGCCATGGATAGAAAGGATATGCAGAGGCTTAAGGATGTTGGACTTGATGCTTTCATTATCCAAATTGAGGTGATGGACCCTCAATTATTTGAGGAGGTGTGCCCTGGGAAGGCAAAACATATGCCATATGAACGATGGTTGGAATGCTTTCAGGATGCCGTGGATATCTTCGGTGTCGGCAATGCGGCTGGCAAATTGATTCCCGGCATCACGATGCTTCCCTCGAATGGGCACAAATCCTGGCAGGAAGCCCGGGACTACCATATCCAGGCGAACAACTGGCTGATAAAGAACGGAGCACTACCCGGTTTCTACGCCATGTGGTGGGCTCCGGGATCAGTCTATGAAGACCGATCATATGTGGAGAAGTTCCCA
>JAUSEJ010000256.1 GCA_030650265.1 Dehalococcoidia bacterium
GCTAACTAGCAAACTGTAGAACTTCGGTCTCAGCGGTCCACTTGACCAGCCTCGTATCGACATCAACCTCCCAGCCGCCTGCCATGGAGATCTCCTGCGCTTCGTTTAGCAGTCTCTCGCTATCGCGAAGGTCTGCCAGGGCCCGATCGCGCGCTGCCTCTGCCTGCTTTCGACGAGCCTCTGTCCTGTATTGCGACCAGGCGCTCAACGAAATGAGGTAAACAGAAACCACAGTGTTCAAGGACACGACGAGGGCAATCAGGTAGGCATCTTCGAACTCATCAAAGTGGAAACCTCCCAGCAGGAGCCTACCAACGCCGACGTTAAGTACGACTATCGCCGGTAGCAAATGACGAAGCATCTCTCCCGCAATGCCATCGCTTAGCACAACAGCCATAATCCCCCGGTCCAGCCTCACACAGAGTACACCAAGAGACAGAACCACGAAGACCACCGCTGTGTGCAGCGCCATAGCCGAGTAGGAGCCAAAGGCATAGAGCGACTGGGCATTGTAAAGATAGCCCACGACGGCGAGAAAGGAGAAGAAGACCACGACAGCGCAAAATCTCTGGACTGCGTAGCGGTTGCGCTTGCCATTTCTTAGCAGGAACAACAGGGAAATGCCAAGCAAGAGAAAACTCAAGGCAGTGGTAACTGCCATCCGACCGGGCGGCACGGGCGACAACTGAGGGTCCCTGAAGAACAATTGGTCGATGCCAAGATCGAGGCCACACAGGTACTCCGCCAGGTTCGCCAGCCCCAAAACGGCAACGGCGCCGGCAGAGGCAAGAGCCAGGTTGCGCCGCCAGGCCACGGCCGGGCCAGGCGGCAAAAGGAGGAGGGCGGCGCCCGAAAAAATGAAGGCCAGGGCCGTGTTCGCCTTCATGGAGACGAACCCGGGAAGGATGCTCTTCAAGACGCCAATGTCAAGCGTCCAGCCCACAAGGACAAGCAGGCCCAGCAGCAGGACGAAAACGCCGGCCGCCCGGGAGAAGTAGCCAAAGCGACGAACAATACGAGGATTTGCCAAAGAATCTATTCGTCTCACCCCATGGTCCGCCGAGCCGGATGTCCAATAAAGCAACCCCGTCGTCGTCCA
>JAUSEJ010000638.1 GCA_030650265.1 Dehalococcoidia bacterium
ATTGGGAAAAACAACCCGACGCTCGTCAGACCTTAGAGGCATGGTACGATGATGCGAAACGCGCTACTTGGAAAACGCCAGCGGATATCAAAAGTGTTTACTGCAATGCCAGTAGTGTTGGTAACAATCGGGTGGTTTTCAATATCAAGGGCAATCACTATCGGCTGGTCGTCGCCATCCAGTACGAGTATGGCATCGCGTACATCTGGTTCGTCGGTGCGCACAAAGAGTACGACAAAATCGACGTGATGACGATCTGACAGGGGGAATGAGCGTGGACATCAAACCTATCAGGACCGAGAAGGATTATGAGGCCGCATTAGCAGAAACCGAGCGGCTGTTTGACTCAGCGCCGGGCACACCAGAGGCAGATCTTCTGGAAGTATGGACCACGTTGGTCGAGTTCTATGATGAGAAGCATTACTCGCTCCCCGAGCCCGACCCGATCGAAGCCATTGCCTACTATATGGAAAGTCGCGGTTTGACGCGGCGCGATTTGGAGCCACTGATCGGTAGCCGGGCGCGGGTAGCGGAAGTATTGAATCGCCGCCGCGCCCTATCAATTGAAATGATCCGGAAACTGCACGCAGCGTTGGGAATACCGGCGGAAGTCCTGATTCAGCCATATGAGCTAACGAAGTCGGCAGCTTGAGCCCTGTTACTCGCCCTTTTAGTGTCTAAGTCAACTGTGTCTCATCATAATATCCCCTATTCTGGTACATCGCACGTAGCATAATACCCCCTATTATGATACAATGTATGTACTGAACGGGGAGATAGAACAAGAATGGCCAGACGTGCAGACCGCGGGTCCATCCTTCAGGAAATCAGCCGGATCAATCGATGGTGGATCGAACCCAACTGGGAGAAGGGCGATCCGCAACATTTGGCTGCAGCCTCGGCATCGTTTCGCCGCCGGCCGGCTGTACTGGATGACATTGCCCCTCCTAATGTCTACACCCTTCGCGGACCCCGGCGTGCCGGCAAGAGTACCTGCCTTAAGCAAAACATTGCTCGACTGTGTGAAGCAGGAGTCGAGCCGAGGCGCATCTGCTATTTCGCCGCCGACTCTATTGAGACTTACCGTGATCTAATTAACGTATTCGAATCTGCAAGGCAGCTTTTTCCCGATCTGGGCGATGCGCCACGGTATTTTCTCATCGACGAAGTGACCGCCATCAGCGACTGGCAGCGTGGTGTTAAGTGGATACGCGACAACACCATGGCGGCGTCTGATTGCATCGTGTTGACCGGATCATCGGCTGAAGACGTGGCTGCCGGGGCCCTTGACTTAAGTGGACGACGCGGGCCAACCGCCAATGTCGATCGATTGCTACTGCCGATGTCCTTTCCTCAGTTCGCCGATTGCGCCGGGTACTCGTTGCCGTCTTCGCCAAAGCTGGCCTTTGGCGACTTTTACACTGAGAACGGTCGACTGGCTTGTCATGATGCCCTTGGTTATCTGGGCGTCCTGGTCGACGCCTTCGAAGCATACCTCCTCGTCGGAGGGTTTCCTCAAGCAGTCTCTGACTTCCGCCGGACGGCGAGCGTATCAGATGGTTTCATTCGTGACCTTTGGGATGTAGTGCGGTCAGACCTTCGCAGACAAGGCGTCTCGCGCCCTGAACAATGCCTTAGCCTGCTCGAACAGATCGTGGTTAGCCTCACATCAACGTTGTCGATGCAAAGCGTTGCCGATAGGCTCGCAATAGACCGCCGGACTGCGAGTGCCTGGATTGATGCGCTTGCCAGTTCTTTTATTCTACTCGTCCTTTTCAAGGAAAATGGCGGCGTTCCTGACGTCAAAAGCCTTCGCAAAGTCTATCCAATCGATCCGCTTATTGGGCGGCTGCCTTCGAGCCAATCTCCCGGCCTATCTCAGCCGGGCAGTACCAAGCTGGCCGAGGCTGCCATCGCTCTTGCCATCTTCCGGTCGGTCGAAAGAGACGCCGTCGACAGGTTTCACCAGCCCGGAAAGCTATTCTATTTCAAGTCTGCCAGCAAAACAGAAATCGACTTCCTTGTTCTTCCTGGTCGCAAGTTGGCTGAATCCAAGTATATAGACACGCCCGATCGACGGGAATTACGAGCCATGATTACTCATTCCGGTGAAGGCCTGCTTTTGACGCGCAGCGCCATTGACATACAGGCCAAAGGGACCATTCTGCCCGCGTCCGTATTTTCCTGGCTTCTCGACCAAAGTGGGTAAGGTGCAATTCTCCAGGAGGCGACTTGTGGTCTTCATCACCAGTGACCATCTTTGGCGGGGGAATCCGCTTCCACCATCATGTCGAGGCAAGGGATACTGGCGAAAGCGACACCGTACTTGACTGATTGCTGCGCTAGTGCTAGCATGTGTTCTGATGAGTTTGGCTGTGCGTATTGATGCCGGGCGTCAGACGGCAAGAATGAGCCGTCCCAGGGAGAAAGCATGAATCATAATGGCCCCAACATCGAATCCCGGCTCTGGGCTGCGGCGGATGAACTGCGGGCCAATTCCAAACTGAAGTCCTCGGAATACTCCGTGCCGGTGCTGGGGCTGGTCTTTCTCCGCTATGCCGATCACAAGTTCCGGGCGGCGGCGAAGGAACTGGCGGGCATCCTTCAGCTGAAGGACGGGCGGCGGAACATCGGCCCGGCGGACTATCAGGCTAAGGGCGTGCTCTATCTGCCCGCGGCGGCGCGCTTCTCGACGCTGATCACCCTGCCGGAAGGAGCCAACATCGGCACCGCCATCAACGACGCCATGCGTGAGATCGAGACGGAGAATCCCGACCTCAAGGACGTACTGCCCAAGACCTACAACCGCTTCGAGAACACGCTCCTCAAAGAGTTGCTCAAGACCATGAACTCCGTCCCCATGGACATCGAGGGGGACGCCTTCGGCAAGATCTACGAGTACTTCCTCGGCCATTTCGCCATGAGCGAGGGGCAGAAGGGCGGCGAGTTCTTTACCCCCACCGCCATCGTCCAGCTCATCGTCGCCATCATCGAGCCGTTCCATGGGCGTATTTTTGACATTGCCTCCGGTTCCTGTGGCATGTTTGTCCAGAGCGCCCGCTTTGTCGCCGAGCACAAGAAGAATCCGGGCGCCGAGCTGAGCATCTATGGCCAGGAGAAGGTGGCCGAGACCGTCCGGCTGGGGAAGATGAACCTCGCCGTGCATGGCCTGGCGGGCGACATCCGCCAGGGCAACGCCTACTACGAAGACCTGCACGGCTCCACCGGCAAATTCGACTTCGTCATGGCTAATCCGCCCTTCAACGTGGATCGGGTGGACAAGGAGCGCCTCAAGGACGACCCCCGCTTTCCCTTCGGCCTGCCCCGTGCCGACAACGCCAATTACCTCTGGATTCAGCTTTTCTATAGCGCCCTGAACGACACCGGTCGGGCCGGCTTCGTCATGGCCAACTCCGCCGCCGACGCCCGCG
>JAUSEJ010000271.1 GCA_030650265.1 Dehalococcoidia bacterium
CGGAGAATTCCGTCCAAGGCCAAGGTACTGTGACGACGTCGCAGGCTCGAATCCAAAAGGGCACTTCGGCATGCGGAACCCGATCGACGAACCGGAGCCGATCGCGCGAAACGCCAAGCTGCTCGGCGAGCTCCAAGTAGGCAGGTACGGCCTCCAACGGCCATCCAACGCAGAGCAGCAGCGGTTGTCGCCCGGCAACCGGTGTTAAGGCGCTTACTGCACGCACCAGTTCAGGGATGCCCCTCTCACTATTGAATGCTTGAAAGCCGCCTAGGAGTGTGGCCGGAAACCCTTGCCCGTTCGCTTGATTAGTGTCATGATGCTACCGATCTGTCGTTTGGAGGAGTGGAATGCTCGGTAAGCGGTCGAATCAGCTTGGTCTTTTCGAGGCTGACCAAATCTATCTCGCCCACGTTGGCAGGGATTCCTTCTATGGCTTTCTCGCCGGCCAACGTGGTCAACTGTTTCACGACGATGATTTCGCCGCGTTGTACTGCCGAGACAACGGCCGCGCGAGCATACCTCCGAGCCTATTGGCCACTGCCTTGCTTCTGCAGACCTTTGACGGTGTCTCTGACGAGGAAGCCAAGGATCGTGCGGACTTCGATCTTCGCTGGAAGGTTGCCCTCGGCATTGGCCTTGAAGATCGTCCCTTCGCCAAGAGCACCTTGCAGGTCTTTCGTGCGCAACTGATCTTGCATGAGGAAGTCATGCATATCTTCAAAGGGAGCGTCACCTTCGCTCGGCGGAGTGGCTACTTCAAGAGCCGCAAGATTAAGGCGGCTCTGGATACGAGCAACATCCTTGGTCGAGGTGCGGTAAAGGATACGTACAACCTGTTGGCCGACGGTATCATCAAATTGAGTCGGGTGCTCGCTGAATTTGCAGGGATCGATCCGGCGCAATGGGCCAAGACGAACGGCATGGGGCACTACTTCGGGACGACGAGCCTCAAGGGTGAGGCCGACATCGATTGGCAGGACGCCAAGGCTAGGCGGAAGTTCTTGGGGCGGATCGTCTCCGACGCTGATCGCTTGTTAGAGATGGGACGCCAGGCACTCACTGCGTATCTCCCAGTGAGTGCCGAGCACAAGAAGTTGACCGAGGCGGCTGAGTTGCTTTCGCAACTGTTGCTGCAGGACGTGGAACGAAAGCCTGAAGGGCCGTGCATCAAGGAGGGGGTGAGCCGAGATCGGATCATCTCGGTGCATGACCCATCGATGCGCCACGGCCACAAGAGCAAGTCCAAGCGCTTTGACGGGCACAAGGCGGCGATCGCAGTGGATCCCGGAAGCCAGCTAATCACCGCGGTGGCTGTGTTGCCAGGAAATGCGCCCGACAACGAGCGCGCCTTGGAGCTGGTAAAACAGACCGAGGAGAACGCTGAGGTTGAGGTCGAAGAAACGATCGGCGATTGTGCCTACGGGGATGGAACGACCCGGCAGAAGTTCGCTGATGCCGGGCGCAAGCTAGTGGCCAAAGTGCCAAGTCGCCCGAATAGTGCACATATCCCCAAGGAGGACTTCCAGATCGACCTTGAGAGGGAGAGCTGTACGTGTCCGGCTGGACAGGAGTGTCGGACGCTACGGCCGGCCGGCCGGCGTAAGGATCGAGACGGCAAGAGCCAGCAGTTGCTAGCTTTCAAGTTTGACCCGGCGGTCTGCATAGACTGTCGGCTGCGACCGCAGTGTGTGGCGGCAGGTCCGGGCAAGGGGCGGACGGTGAGCCTACATCCTCAGGAGAGGCTGCTGCAAGAGGCGCGAGCGCTGCAACGTAGCCAAGCGTTCGCCCCGTATCGCCGATTAAGACAGGCAGCAGAGCATCGGTTAGCGAGGCTGATGCAACTGGGCATGAGACAGGCGCGCTACTTGGGGCCGGTCAAAACACTCTACCAGCTGTTAATGGCGGCCACGGTGGCCAACCTGACTCTGGTAGCGACCAAGGCTGGTTTGATACGAGACAAGGGCCGGAGGCATAGTCATCTCTTTGCCCAATTCTTGGCCAGGACGATGGCCATTCTTGCCCTCATCAGCGTGTCCGCCGACACCCTCGGCCTAGCCGACTCCACACTCTCGCAGAAAACGGGTTTTCGTCTGAGCTTCTAGGCTGTAGGGCTGAGCGAGCAAAGGCGGAGCGAGTTGGCAATTTCGGAGAGCGAGCAGGCCCGCCTTTACCGTTTTCAGGAAC
>JAUSEJ010000278.1 GCA_030650265.1 Dehalococcoidia bacterium
CTTCCTCGTGAGCGACATGTCCGATTTTATCACCGGCATCACAATACCAGTCGACGGCGGAGCTGTGTTTGCGATATAGAATCAGGAGAGACACCGCACCTTACTTGAGTTTGTAAACCATCCGGAGTAGAATTGACTGAAATCGCCAAGGAGGATGATCACTATGTTGGCTGTGGCAAAGGTTGACACCAGCCCGGGCTTAAGGCTGATAGAAAGGCCTATTCCAACCATAAGCGGCGGGCAGGACGTCCTTGTCGAGGTCGGCGCCTGCGGCATCTGCGGCGCTGACCTCCAAATGTACAACTCATACGTTACGCACATGCAGCGAATGTCGGCCTTCGGGTTCCCGCGTATCATGGGACATGAAATCGCTGGCACGGTGCGTGAGGTTGGCAAAGACGTCATCGGGTTTGCCGAAGGAGACCATGTGGTCTGTGAGCCGACATTTCCCTGCGGCGTCTGCTTCTTCTGCTTAAGGGGCCAGCCTAACCTCTGCAAGATCAAGGCCGACCGTACTCTGGGGGTTACCAGAGATGGGGGGTATGCCAAATATGTGTTGGTGAACTCGCACCAACTGGCAAAAGTCCCCAAGGACATGCCCTTCGAGGAGGCGGCCATGTTTGAACCAATAGGGGTGGCGCTTCATGCCTTGGAACAGAGCCGTTTCAAGGCGGGCGACAGCGCGGTCGTCATCGGTCCTGGTCCGCTAGGGATACTCGCCGCCATGTTGCTACAGCTTAGCGGCATACGGACTCTGGTGGTGGCCGGACGCCAGTCAAGCCGGGATCGGCTGGCAGTGGCGGCCGAAATAGGGGCGCAGACAGTTGAGATAGCCGGGAGCAATCTCGAGGAGAAGGTCCTGGCCCTGACGGACGGTTTGGGCGCCGATGTGGTCTTTGAGTTTGCGGGAGGGCCGGACGCTCTCAACTCAGCCTTCGCGGTGGTGCGAAAAGGTGGCGAGATCATCGTGGCGAGTACAGGACCAACGGGGCATATCACTCACGATCTGATTCTCAAGAAGGAGTTGACGATCGTTGGATCGGCTGGTCGCGTGACTTCTACCTGGCATCGGACAATTGACCTGATAGCGCATCAAGCCATAGACTTGAGAAAGGTCATTACCCACGTGTTGCCTCTGGAAGAGTACGATACAGCCTTCCAGTTACTGCTAAATAGAAAGGCGTTGAAGATCTGTCTAGTCCCGGGGGCCTAAACGAACCCGGCGCAAGGCTTTTGCTTTCTGAATGTGGGATTGACAGTAGTTACGCGGTGGTGACGGAATTCACCACGGAGACACGGAGTCGCGGAGAAATCTATTGGTTGTGGGTTGTACCTGCTCGACCGTCTTTCCCGCTCACGGGGCAGTTGCTTTTCAACCCAAAATAGAATCTCCATGTTTCTGTGCCTTCGTGGTAAGACTGCGCAACTACTGATAAAGAGAGGTGTTATATGTTGACTTCACGGCGAGTCGAGGTTTCTGACGCGGTCGACGCTATCTTCGACGAGATGTACGAGCGGGGCTGGACCGATGGTTTGCCCGTAATACCCCCTACGCCGGAGCGGGTGCAGGCTTTCATCGATTATTTGGGTCGGGACCCTGGGGAAAAACTGGCGGAAATTCCCCCCGATAACAGCGTGGCGACGATCGAGGCGGTTGCCATCAACGCCGTAATGGCGGGCTGCCTGCCGGAGTACTTGCCTGTTATCTTAGCCGGCCTCGAGGCGGTAAAGGACCCTGCCTTTGCTTTGAGCACAATGCAGGTCACGACCAATTCTGCATCCCCCTTCTTGATAGTAAACGGCCCGATCCGCAATAAACTGGGAATCAACAGCGGTCCGAATTGTTTTGGCCAGGGCTGGCGGGCGAATGCCACTATCGGCCGGGCGCTCAATCTTCTTCTTCGCAACGTGGGCGGGGCCAAGCCCGGTTCTGTCAGCAAGTCTACACAGGGTATGCCAGGCAGGTTCACGATGTGCATCGGCGAGAACGAGGAGGACAGCCCGTGGGAACCCCTGCACGTTGAGCGGGGCATGTCGGCTGACCAGAGCGCCGTGACGGTTGTTCCAGCCGCCGGCACAATGCAGCTTTACGCGGGCAGCAGAGGCGGGGAGCGAATGCTGACCGTCGTTGCCCATTCCATCACGGCTATGGGGACCAACGACATGATCGCGCCTTTGGCCAAAGGGAAACACAATGAGCCGGTCATCGTCATGTGCCCGGCCCATGCTCAGATGTGCGCCGATCTGGGGATGTCCAAGAAGGATGTCAAGCGAATTCTTTGGGAACGGGGCCGCCTTCCCGTGGAATGGTTTCCCGAGGACGTGATCGGGGAGAAGCGTACCGTCGGTCTGGTGATCGATGGCATGGTGCCTCTGGTGGCCAATCCGGACGATCTGATCCTCGTGGTCGCCGGTGGTGATTCGGGACTGCATACAACTTTTGTCACGACCTTTGCCACCAGCCACCACAGTGCGACCAAGCTGATAAGGCTCTAGTTGGCCGGGATACTACTTGAAGGGAAAACGATGACAATGCAATCGAAGCTGGTCGGGGTTATCTTGAATACCATCATGATTGGCGGCCTGTTCTTGGCCGCCTGCACTTCGACGTCGACGACCACTCCAGCCACGCCGGCAGGGTCTTCAGCCACGGCGGTGGCCTCGCTGACGCCCTCAAAGCCAACCGGTAGCCTGAAACTCGGGCTAAACTTCCACGGCGGCGCCATCATCGGCAGGACGGGTACAGGCCTGCAAACGGGCAGCACGTTCCAGATCCTCGTTTCGCCGATTTTCGACTCTCTGGTAGAGGTGAGCCCTGATGGGCAGCCTAGGCCTGGGATAGCGGAACGGTGGGAGATCTCGACTGACGGCAAGACCCACACCTTCTACATTCGCAAGGGTGTCAAGTTCCACGATGGCACCGACCTCAAGGCTGCCGATGTCAAGTTTAGCCTTGACGAGAACGTGCTGGCCCCGGGCGTGGGCTCCGGTAGCGCCACTTCATGGCGCAATGTTGTGTCGAATGTGGAAGTCAAGGATGACTATAACGTGGTGCTGAACCTCAAGACACCGCAGTTTGAGTTGCTCGCCGGCCTCGAGAGTCTGGAGGGGTTGGGAGCCATAATACCCAAGAAGTATGTGCAAGAGAAAGGGTGGGATTACTTCGCCAGCCATCCGGTGGGTAGTGGTCCCTGGAAGGTCGTGAAGTTCGAGCCGAATACCCGCATGGAGCTAGAGGCGGTGGAGAACCACTGGCGGGTGGTTCCAAAGTTCAAGAATCTCACGCTCACCCACTTGCTTGAGGAGGGAACCAAGGTTGCCATGCTCAAGACGGGGGAGCTGGACATCGCCGAGATCTCGCCGGAGTCGGTGGCCCAACTTAAGGCAGCCGGCCTGAAAATCCTGGGCCATTACGGCGCGAGTCAATGGTACGTGGCTATATTCTATGACCTGGATAACCCTCAGACCTCTCCCTTCAGCCATGTGAAGGTGCGCAAGGCCCTGTCGCTGTCGATAGATCGGAAAGAGCTAGCAGACAAGATCTACAGCGGCTATGCCCAGCCATCGGCAGTGTTCTTTGCGCCCAGAACGGGCTACTTCTTTGACCAAAACGAGCTGAAGCCGGACCCGTTGGACACGGATCAGGCGAAGAAGCTGCTTGCTGAGGCTGGATATCCCAATGGCTTCAACACGAAGGTCTGGGACACGGGAGCTGGAGGTATAATCAGCACGGTGAACCTGGCCCTCGCTGGCTATTGGCGAAAGTCGGGGATTAACGTCGAATTATCGCCCCGAGACTATCCGACTGTGCTCAAAATGTTCAATCCCAAGCATACCCCTGAAGTCTGGAACACAATGTTTATAGTGGACCCATGAAACTAGACACTTGAAGAGGCCAAAATAAGGTGGATAATGTAGTAATGAGAAAGCATT
>JAUSEJ010000284.1 GCA_030650265.1 Dehalococcoidia bacterium
GAAGGGCTACGCGCTGGTCACTCTCTCATGGCTGATGGCGGAGTGAGGTACTGCCGGCATGACAGTGCCGGCGGGATTAGGGCGTAGGACCGAATCGCATTCGCAGTAGTCCCTTGATGTCCTCCATCGCCGTATTGAAGATCTTCACCCGCGTGTCCGTATCCTCCACCCACAGCACCGGAATGACTTTGATGCGATAGCCTTTCCTGACGGCGAGAAGAAGCAGTTCGCTGTCGAAGAACCAGGCCTGATCTTTGATCAGGGGGACAAGCTGGTCCGCTGCTCGCCGGGTTACTCCCTTGAAGCCGCACTGCGCATCGACAAAATTGGTGAAGAACATGGCCTGAATAAGCAGATTATAGCAACGGGATATAAACTCCCGCTTCAGAGAGCGAGTGGTTCGTGACTTGGCGGAGAGGCGGGACCCGATGGCTACGTCGTAGCCATTCAACAACGAGTCAACCAGTGGCGGGAAAGCCGCGAGTTCGGTCGAGAGGTCCACGTCCATATAACTGACCACGTCTGCCTTGCTTTCAAGCCAGGCTTTCCGCAAGGCTCGCCCCCGTCCTTTTTGGTCGAGATGGACGTAGCCAACGTCCGGATACTTGTTGGCGAGTTTCTGCGCCAGCGCCAGGGTGCCATCAGTCGAAGCGTTATTGGCCACGACGATCTTCCACTCGTGCTTAAACCCTGCCTGAAGGAATTCCCGCAGGGTGTTGATGCTTTCTTCGAGGACGTGCTCCTCATTGTATACAGGAATCACTATGTCAACGATAGCCATAACCGACTCCTCAATGGCGATTTGGCAGGGTATCCTCTAACTCTACCCGTAAACCACCTATGCTCCGGTTCAGCCCATTATACACGATCGCCCCTATCATTGCCGCAAGAGAACAGGTCACAGAAGTGACTAGGATAAAGAAGACGAACAGCGCAGTCCCGAAAAGCCAGGCATGGTCGTCCAAGAACGCCAGGCTGTTAAGATTGCCGGTTAGGCCGAGAAGGTTAACGAAATCGAAGCTGATGGGTTTATTGATTACAGGGACCAACTCGCTTACGTGACTTGCACTCTCCATGAACCGCCGAAGAGTCGAGACAACGCTAGTTATCGCCAGAGCGGCGATCAGACTGGGAAAAAGACCAACTGCGCCACCGATCACTAACCCAAATCGCAAGAAGGGCTTAAGTTCGAAACGTCTAACGACATAAGTTGCTCGTCGGCTCTGCAAAGCTCTACGAATCCTCGGCGAAGCGCTCCCGCATGACACGGGCGACCGCGAACGGGTCACTGGAGATCACGCTACAGGCGTAAAGCTCCATGGCCCCTATATCGTTGGTCCGATTCATCGGATCGCCCCGATCGACGATACGGACGATAGTCGGAAACCCGCGCCAATCCTCGCTGGCCGGCGCCATCGGCGGTAGGTAGATAGCCACGTTAAAGGTAGTCACTCCCAAACGCCGGTACAGGCAATCGAGAGCCGTGAAGATGGCCTCTTTAAGGTTGGCGTCCAGACCGGAAGAGATAAGCAGGGTTTCCTTCTCTTTGATGGGAGTCAGATAGGCCATAACCCGGACACCCTTGTGCTCAAAGCCCAGTCCGAGGTCGCGGTGGACCTGGTAGAGGTCGTCGAAGTAGTTCGCGCCAAACTGGTCCCCATAGCAGATCGCCCCGCGTCGCCATTGTTCAACCCGGGCATAATGAAAATCCCGGCTCAAAGTCATCTGGGCGTGGCCGTGGAGAAGCGAGCCGCCGCTTTTCCACAAGCAGTTCCACATGAAAAAGTAGTATTTGGCGGCGGGATCGACGCGGTGAGCCTTCAGCGCCCACTGCCAGGCCGTGTCTAAGTAGTCGATCACCATTTCCTTCGTGAAATTCAAGGGATTGTGCTGGTTAAAGACGACGAGACCGTGAAAACCGTCGTACTTGGCGATGTTGCTCGCCGTTACGGAAGCTTGCCCGGTTATTCTGCCTAAAACGTCCGCCGGCGTCCCTGTCAACGGGTTGCAAAGGGGATCGCCGATGTTCTTCTCGATTTCGTCGAACAGGCTGGAGTTTATCTTCGTCTCAATCGGTCGCTTTGCCCTTAGCTCGTTAAACAGCGCGCCATCGAAGGTGACGGTGTTCATCGTCTTGACCACCTTCTGCTCTTTGACAGCCTCGACCGACCCGAAGAACTTCTCGATCCACTGGTGCATCTGCTCCGGCGGATCGAGCCGGCCCGTCGTCGTACTCAATTGAAATATTTGATTGAATATCTTCTGACTATCACCGGGCAACGAGCATAGGAGACTCTCGATTTCGGTGATGTTCTGATTGTCCATACCAGACTCACTTTCAGGCGGGTGTAATTGCCTACCCTACCCTGCCTATCTTTGTCACCAAAGCCTTCTCGTAGAGGCTAATATACTTTTTGGCGGACCTTTCCCAGCCAAAATCGGCCTTCATGCCTCGTTCTTGAATCTGGCGCCAGACCGTCTTGTATCTGTAGGTTTCCAGTGCCCTTATGATGGCGCCGTAGAGAGCCCAACGATCATAGGGCTTGAATACGAATCCCGTTCCACAGCCGAGAGCGGGGTTCAGGTCCTCAACCGTATCTGCCAGGCCTCCTGTCGCGCGCACGATGGGAACGCTGCCATAGTGCATGGCGATGAGTTGGCCGAGGCCACAAGGTTCGAACTTAGACGGCATCAGGAACATGTCGCTGCCGGCGTAGATCTTCTGCGCCAGCGCGGCGTTGAAGGTAAGAAAAACCGCTGCCTGATGGGGAAATTGACGCACCAGATCGCTAAACATCTCGTGGTAATGCTGGTCGCCGGTGCCGAGGAGAACAAGCTGCACGTTATTGAGATTGAACAAATGGTCGATGCAACTGCCGAGGATATCGAACCCCTTCTGGTTGGTGAGGCGTGAGATCATGCCAATGAGGGGGACATCCGGATCCTGGGGCAGGTTGGCCTCTTTTTGAAGAGCAACCTTGTTCTCTATCTTAGCATCGATACTGTTTACATCGTAGTTCTTAACCAGAAAAGAATCAGTTAGGGGATTCTGCTCCTCGTAGTCCACCCCATTGACGATGCCGACCAGGCAGTCAGCCCGATCGCGAAGCACCGGGTCGAGCTTCTCACCGTACTCCGGCGTCCTGATCTCTTCGGCGTACGTTTCGCTGACCGTATTGACCACGTCGGCAAACAGTATTCCCCTGCCCATGAGGTCCACCACGTTGGACAGTTCCGAAATCTGGGGGTAGACAAACCCTTGCTCGTCGATACCGGCGATCTCGAGAATCCGGTAGCCAAACACTCCCTGGTAAGCCAGATTGTGGATCGTATAAACGGTTGCCGTTTTGGCAAAGAACGGGTCGTCCTTGTATATCGTAGCCATCCAGTTGGGAATGATGGCGGTGTGCCAGTCGTTGCAGTGGATGATATCTGGCTGCCAATCAAGCGCCTTAACCATTTCTAGCGCCGCCCGACAGAAGAGGATGAACCTCTCGCCATCGTCCTGATAGCCGTAAATGCCCTCTCTGTTGAAATAGGTGGGGGAATCGATAGTATACACCGGCACATTTTTGCCGATGTTGCCCTTGTAAACAGAGACCGTCTCGGTGGAATGATTCATCGGCACGTCGAGGTGCTCGACAACCTTCTGGAGATGGAACTTCTCGATGTCGATCCGGCCGTAGCGAGGCATTACCACTCTAATATCATGGCCGAGTTCCTCCAAAGCCTTGGGGAGGGCGCCGGCGACATCGGCGAGTCCCCCGGTCTTGGCAAAAGGTACAACCTCAGCCGAGGCAAACAGAATCTTGAGGGGTCTCGACATAATTTCTCTAAGCTCCTTTCTGGTGTTTCCTGCCCAGGCGAATCAATGCTTGAAGTGACGCTGTCCGGTGAAGACCATGGCAACGCCATACTTATTGGCCATCTCGATGGTCTCCTGATCTCGCAGCGAACCACCTGGTTGAATAATTGCTCTCACTCCCCCCTTAGCGGCGAGCTCGACGCCGTCAGAGAAAGGAAAGAACGCATCCGAGGCCAGCACACTTCCCTGAGCGGCCGCCCCAGCTCTTTCTAAAGCGATCTTTACGCTCGTTACCCGATTCGGCTGCCCGGCGCCCATACCCAGCAGAGAATGACCCCCAATAATAACAATGGCATTGGACTTAACGTGTTTCACGATCCGCCAGCCAAAGAGCAACTCCCGAATCTCCGCCGCCGTTGGCTCCCGCTCGGTTACCGTTTTCAAGGTGACCTGTCCTTCGGTCAGCGCATCCCTGGTCTGAAACAGGAAGCCGCCGTTGACTCTCTTGATGTCCATGTCGAGAGCCAGAGGATTGTAGCCACCGGAAGACATGTCAACCTCGAGGATACGAAGGCCCCGTTTTCCCTTGAGAATGGTCATGGCCGCCGGCGAATAACCGGGTGCGACAATGCCATCGTAATGAGTAGGCTTGATCGCCTCGGCCGTGGCCAGATCCACAGGCCGATTGAGGCCGACTATGCCGCCAAAAGCCGAGACCGGGTCGCCCTGGAGAGCCTTCTGATAGGCCTCGGGCAAATTGTCGCTAGAGCAGAGGCCACAGGGATTATTATGTTTGATGATCACCACCGTCGGAGAAGAGAAATCTTTGACGATGTTTAGAGCGGCGTCGAAATCAAGTATATTGTTGTAGGAGAGGTCACCGGCATGCCGGGTAGCAGAGGTGATGCCTCCATTGGCGCCAAAAGTCTCGCGGTAGAGGGCGGCCTTCTGATGGGGATTCTCACCGTAGCGCAAATCCATGGTCTTGGTCATCGCCACTGTGGCCTCCGCCGGGAATAGATCTGCGGGCTCGCGCAGGTAGGCGGCGATGGCCGTATCATAGCTTGCGGTATGCTGAAAAGCCTTCTGGGCGAGGCGCTTGCGCGTTTCGAGGCCGACTCCACCCCCACGAAGTTCTTCCAGAACGCCAGCATAATCGGCCGGGTCCACCACTATGGTAACGCCGGGAAAGTTCTTCGCCGAGGCACGAATCATGGTCGGGCCGCCGATGTCAATCTGCTCGAGGGCGTCCTGTAGCGAGACGCCGGTTTTCAAGATGGTCTGTACGAACGGATAAAGATTCACGACTACAAGGTCAATCGGCTCAATGCCGTGCGTCGCAAGCTGGGCAACGTGGTCGGATAGATCCCGGCGGGCAAGGATACCGCCATGAACGTTTGGATGAAGAGTCTTGACCCGACCGTCGAGGATTTCCGGGAATCCGGTGATATCGCTGATACTATGAACATCCACCCCGGCGTCAAGCAGCGCCTTCTTGGTTCCGCCAGTTGAGTAGAGGTCAATACCTAGCCCCCGCAGACCCTTGGCAAAGTCAACAAGGCCGGACTTGTCCGAAACACTGAGGATTGCTCGCACTATTCACCTCTCAATTGTTTTGTCAATACTACCCTTCTACCAGATACATTCAAACCTCCTTTGGCAATGAGGTCAATAGCCTGAGGCAGAAGCTTGTGCTCTTGCTGCAGAATGCGCAACGATAGGCTTTCGACCGTGTCATCATCCAGAACCGGGACCGCCGCCTGCAGTATTATCGGTCCAGCATCCACCTCTTCGGTGGTGAAATGAACAGTACACCCTGTTAGCTTGACCCCGTAACTCAAAGCCTCGGCTTGAGCGTGGAGGCCACCGGCAAAAGCTGGCAGAAGAGATGGGTGGATGTTGATCACCTTATACGGAAACTGCCGCACAAACTCCGGCAAGAGTATCCTGTCGAATCCTGCCAGGACCACAAGTCCGATCCCGTTCCGTTTGAGCAATTCTGCAATAGCGATCTGATGGTCCAGCCTGCTCGGGTAGTCCCGCTGCCGCACTACAGCGGCGGGAATATTATGGCACACTGCCCGTTGTAGGGCAAGAGCGCCGGGGCGATTGCTGATGATCAGAACGATTTCCGCCTCTACCTCGCCCCGTCCAATGGCATCAATAATTGCCTGAAGGTTCGTGCCCCTACCCGAGGCCAGGACGCCTACTCTAAGTTTCGCCATCTAGGCAGCCCTCCCGAAAAGTGTTTTCCCGGACTTGCGCTGGCGATACGCAACACAAGGGCGAAGCATCTGAGAGGTAGTCGAAGCAAGCCATAGCCGCCCCGACAGCCGCCACCATCAATCGCAAATGCTTCGCCCAAACATATACCAGGATTTCCAGACATACTAGACGCGGGTTCTTCGCGCCGTTTCCAATGCTAGTTTATCCATCTCTAATTGGACAGGTATAGGGTATTGGCCGGTAAAGCAACCAAGACAAAAAGAATTCTTGGCCAGTCCTACCGACCGTATGAGACCTTCGAGAGAGAGGTATCCAAGCGAAGTGGCATCGATGTACTTCTCGATCTCCGGCACCGTCATCCGCGCGGCGATAAGCTCGGCCCTGGTGGCCATATCGACGCCAAAAAAGCAGGGGTAGCGAATGGGAGGGGCGCAAATGCGCATGTGAATCTCTTTGGCCCCCGCCTTCCTCAGCAAGCTCACTACCCTGGGTGTTGTCGTTCCTCGCACGATGCTATCGTCCAGAACGATCACCCTTTTCCCATTCAGAACTTCAGGCAGTGGGTTGAACTTGAGCTTCACCCCTGCCTCCCTGATGCGCTGGTCGGGCTGGATGAAGGTCCTGCCGATGTAGCGATTCTTCAAGAGACCTTCACTGAAGGGAATACCCGATTCGCGAGCATAGCCGATTCCCGCCGGCGTAGCCGAGTCGGGGACTGCGATCACCAGATCGGCGTCGGTCGGATACTCCCTGGCGAGTTCGGCGCCCATGGCCTGACGAGCGAGATAGATGAGCTTATGGTCTAGGACGCTATCGGGCCTGGCAAAGTAGATGAACTCGAAGATGCAGAGAGCGCGCTTGACACTGGCCCGCCCCACGTAGCTCTTTATGCCATCGTCGTCGATGACGACCAGTTCACCCGGCTCGATCTCTCGAATAAACTGAGCGCCAATATGATCGAGGGCACAACTCTCTGAAGCAAGAACCCAGCCTCCCGCCAACGAGCCCAGGCACAACGGCCTCAGACCGAGCGGGTCACGCATACCCATCAGCGTATCTCTTGTCGCTACAACAAGACAATACGCTCCGTTGAGACGTCGCATGGTTTCCTGTGCCCGCTCAACCAGGGTGTCCCCGGGAGAGGTGACTAGCAGATGAGCGATGACCTCGGAATCGGTGGTAGTGGAAAAATTAGTGCCCAGGTCGAGGAGTTCATCTCGCAGATCCTTGGCGTTAGTGATGTTGCCATTGTGGCCGAGGGCAATTTGGCCGCAGTAGCCCTCAACAACTATCGGCTGCGCGTTGATGGGCCGGCTGGAACCGGTGGTGGAATAACGGTTGTGGCCTATGGCGATGTGCCCTTCGAGACCCTGGAGGTTGTTCTCGTCGAATACCTGGGAGACTAGACCCATGCCGGTATGGTTGCGTATCTGAAAACCATCGGCTGAAGCGATCCCGGCGCTCTCTTGACCACGGTGTTGAAGAGCGAACAGCCCGAAAAACGTAACTCGTGCCACGTCCTCGCCGCGTGCGAACACCCCAAAGATGCCACACGCCTCGTGAGGGTTATCGGTCATGCTCACCTCATGCAAAAAGGCTGACTTTCCTTCTAGCCATGGCCAGAAGTGAAAGGTACGATTCCCAATCAGCTTTTCACTCTGATTATACCTCCCCGGCAGTAAAAGCACAAGACATTATGGCCATCGACGGAAACATAGTCACCGTCAAGATGCAAGCTGGCTCTTCCAGCAGGTATACAGATACACTGAAAGATCGCCAAAACTCTGCTGATCGGCCACCTGAAATCGTTTTGCCAGCCACTCGACGTTCTCGTTGGCCCTGTGCTGTTCCCTCGCCCCGGTCAGGGACCGGTCGAACTCGACAAACCATACTCTAGACTTGCTACCAACTGCAGCCTCAAGCGAGCGTGCCATGAGCCCCGGCGTCTCCTGCGTCTGCGCGGCAAGGGTGTCACTGCTGGACAATTCGGGGTCGGCAAGGAACTTCTGGGGAAGGTCACGATTGAAATAGTAGGCGGGAAAGAAAGTGAGTTTGTTGTCATGGATGATTACGTCTCCCGGCTGCAAGCGCTCTTCTAAATGAGCCACGACTCGGGGGAAGACCACTACCACCATTCCGAGGCCGAGAACGACCGAAAGGGACCGGGCCACCCACAGACTATTGCCCAAAAGGAGCCAGAAATGGAGAAGAAAATAGTACAGCGGGGCATCGTATCGGCCGCCGTGGCCTTGATGATAGCGGACAATCCCTTCTCGGCGAACAGAATGCTGCTGATCTCGTCATACCAGGTATTGCGCTCCCCGAGGTTAAACAGGCGAAGAGCGAGACCGACGATCAGGGCCGGAGCGACAAGCCAACTGCCGTATCCTTCTCGAAACAACCTGCGAATCGCCACTAATGTCACGCGGCTACTCCAATCTGCTCAGCGAATAGGAGCCAGGGCTCGATATTCCCTGCCCGAACGAATAGATACTCTCTACTGTGTCACCGTAGATTAGCCTCAAATGCCGCTTCTCGAACGCCAACAGGGCGTCGATATCTTCCGGGTTCACCTCTCGATGGGGCTCTTCGCTGTAATAGCGCAGGCTATCGAGGTTGATCAGGAGGTGAGTATACCCCTGCTTTCTTAAGGTCGCCAATATAGCATCACCATCGCCTTCCAGAAGCAGATGATGGCGCCAGTTATCCAGAAGTGTGTCAGGCTGAACAATACGTTGGAAGTAGAAGGAGCGAGGCTCCCACAAGAAATAGACTTTGGCGTCCTCCCCCAAACTCGCATTCACGTGTTCCGCTGCCTCGTAATATCCAACGAGATGGTGAGCAAGGTACTCCTTCTCGGACTCTGCCCCCACGATGAACGGCAGCGGCGAGTCCGCCATTAGGGCGCAGGTCTGGGTGACCAACGACAGAGCCAGGGCCAGAGCAATCGCACCACCGACGAAGTGCTGCAGGTTGAGACCGTCCGCTACCCTGAAACGATAGACAGCACAGGCGACCGCCGCCGATAGCACGCCGAAGGCGGGAAGGAGCAACCTGGTTTGGCGCAGCGGCTCCGACCAGGCAATACCCACTAGCCATACCGCATACATCACCGCTACGAAAACAAGGCTTCCCCTCAACCCCGTACCCTCAATCCACTGCCCTCTCCTCATCAGGAATAACAAAGGCAAAAGAGCCAGAAATAGCGGCCCGATAGTGGCCTGATACCCCAACCCACCTTCGACCCCAAGGATGGTCATTTCCAGCGGCGCCAGGAGCAGACGCCAGGGCTGCTGCATAAGCCCGCTGCCGCCGCGCGAGACCCAGTCGGCCCTAAACGAATCCCAGAATGGACCGCCCAACAGGAATGGATAGAAGGGATTTCCGGTGAAGGCCAGGTTCTTCAGATACCAGGGGGCCGCCACGACCGCTACCACGAGGCAACAGACCAAGACAAAGCGCCGGCTCGGCCGCCTCTGCTGACCATTGTAACTTGTCAACGTTTCAGCCCCGGCTAACCTTCTTGGAAGGACGACCTCCTCGCCGCGCTGCCAGGAAGTTGAGGCTTTAGCCGGAGAGGATGGTCTGTTTACAAATCGGCCCAGGGTCGAACCAAGCCTGGCCTCGACGGCGACCGTTACAATTACGGCCAGCATCCCTACCAGACCCGTATACTTTATCCCGCCGGCCAAACCGAGAAAGATGGCGGCGAGGAGCCACCAGTTTCGTTTACCTTCCCGAAACCCTGCCACGGCGCACCACAACGACAGAGTCAAATAGAGCACGAGGGCCAGATCGACGTAGGCTTTGCTTGACAAGATGACGACGCTAGGCGCCGACAGAAGGATCGCCGCCGCCAGCCAGGCCACCTGGACGCCGAAGAGCCGCCGGGCGAAGCAGAACACGGCTCCAACGGCGAGGAGGCCAAACTCCCAATGGATGAGGCCGGCCACGATCGGCCCCTTCAGAAGCATTCCATCAAGAAACAGCATCTCCACCAAAGGCGGGAAGTAGAAGTGCATTCCATCCAGGCCACCGAAAATGCGATGCTGCGCCATGTATAGCTCAGGACCGGTGAGATGATAGACGAGGCTGTCCCAGGCCCAGGGCGGCGTCAAGGCGGCGAGCAAGGCCAAACCCTCTGTCAAGGCGATGAATATGGCTAGTAGAAGGCTAAGACGGTTTTCAAACACAAAGACACGAAGACACGAAGATAAGCCAATAGTCGTCCTTTGTGGTCCGTCCTTCTGAAGGATGTCTTTGTGTTTAAGCGTGACCCCCACGATGGCCACGCTGGCCGCGACAAATATGGCATAAAAGACCAATGGATAGAGCAATCCAGCCAGTCCCAAAAAGAAGGTCACCTGAGAAATAGCGCCAAGCCCCAAAGATGTTGATAGGGTTAAGCCTTCCAGTCGGGTCAAATCCAGATGGAATGCCCGCAGGAGAAGCCGCCCGGCGCCGTAGGCGACCA
>JAUSEJ010000289.1 GCA_030650265.1 Dehalococcoidia bacterium
GTGCGAGCGCAGTCGTACCGCCTCGTACAGCAGAAACACGCCGGCGAAAGCGAAGTAGAACGCGGCTACCCGGAAATGCGAGACCATGACGCCTCCGACCAGGATCGCGGCCAAGGCGATATCCCGGCGACGGGCCTTCTCCACTGCTAGCAATGTCAATCCTATGGCAAACGGTAGGATGGTTTGGCCCGCTAGTTGGGTGTAGCGGCCCCAATTGACATAATATGCGGGCATTGGTGAGAGGAGGCCGGCGACAAGGCCGGCGATAAGGCCCGCCCAGCGATTTCTTGTGAGAGTTACGGCCAGGAAGTAGGCGCCGGCGACGACCAGGGCGCTGAGTATCTGCCCTACTATAACCACTGACCAGACAACCTCGAGGCCGGTAGCCCAGTGGAAAAAGGCTACCAGGCTGTGAAAGCCATAGTGATAGGTGAAACTGGTCAGTTGAGAGTAAGGCAGGTAAGAGTCGGGAATTCGTCCGCGTTCGGCGATCAACTGGCTGATCATGGTGTGGTGGTATGAGTCCCCCCACATGCCAACATGTGTGTCACCTGCGATGAAGAGTCGAGACCACAAGGCCATGGCGAAGAGGGCGAGGGCGACCCAGCCCACGAGCGCTGATGAACGATCAGGTGCCGGTCTTGGCGTAGCGACTCGCACCGAGCGGCTCTCGACAGGTCCGACAATCGCAGAAATTGGCCTCAATTTCGGCGCCACTCGTCGGACCAGCACGAAGCAGATTATTCCAGCCGCCAAAGACAGTAGAAGCCATTTCGTCGAGCTACTGGCAAGAGTGAGCCCAAGGGTTGTGCTCCAAAGCAGCGAAAGCGGCAAGAGGGAAAGCGTGAGTGCGCAGGCTACCCCGAGCAACTCAAAGAAATTGGCTTGTCTACGTACCCCAACGATTACTAGTAGGAATAGGCCTGGAATGAGGAACAAACCCAACGACCGAGCTATCTGAGAACCGAAGCGCTCAGTCGTGCTGGCGATGTCGCGTAGAGCATTGGCCCATGTATAGAGATAGCTCGTACCAAAAGCAAGGTCTCCGGGCAAAGGATTCCCTGCATCATCGGCCTGTCCCCCAACATACAGGTCGGTGGGAGAATAATATGCAGTGATTGCATTGTCTGCAGTTGAGCCGAAGGTCTCCAGAGTGACCCGGTACTGGCGCCCGGCTGAATCGGCAATCGGAGAAAACTGCAATCTTCGAAAGGCGTTGTTCTGAACGTCCTCCAGATTGATCGTAGCCGCTGCCACTTCATTGCCAGATGGCAACTCCAGAAGGCGAATTATCATCTGGCCGGTATTTCGACGAGCGTATGTCGCCAGCATGACTTCGATTTCATTCAGTCCGTTGTGGCCTGCAGTGATCGTTTGTCCAATAATCCGTCCAGTGGTAATCTCGCCGACAGGTTGTATGGTAACCTCTTGCCTTGCGTCGCTGACTGAGATCCCTGAAGAAGTCCACGCCAAGATCAAGCCGGCGACGATGACAATAGCCAGTGCTGCGGGCCGAAGCCAATGGCGAGGAATGGATGAAACGCCGGCAGATCTACTAACTGTAGGCGAAGATGTGTTCGACATTTGGACGGTCAGTTCCTTCAATATCTTCTGAATGGTTTCAGATGCTCTTGGCGATGAAGAGCCTTGCCCTGCCTTGCCGGAGGAGCGTCTTCTTAGTTGATGCGGTGATGCGATCCTCCGTAGCGCCTGTAGGCCCGCCACCATTTGAAATGCTGGCGGATATCCCAACAAGCGGCCTGCAAGCCTCCTTTTCGCAGACGCTGCCACGTTCTGTATGACAGTCGTCGCCTTGAGAGCGGCTCCTCCTCTGGCGAAACTGATTGCCCGGTCGATGGACGATCCCTGGGGACAACGGGTTCGCCAAGCCTATCCTTAGCCGGCTTGGGATTCGTCAGATAGCGGACGAGCGGTTTTGTTATCTCATCCCATGTATACCGTTCAGCAACGCGGGCAAAATTCGGAGCAAGGCGGGTGCGCAGGTCCTGATCTGCCAACATCTCTAGAACGGCCGCCGCCAGTGCGTCGATATCACCGGGGGGAACGCAACGTCCCAAGGCCTCGGCGGCTACCATATCGCTAAGGGAATCGCCGGCGGTGGTGAGAATAGGCAACTGAGCCCAAATGTAATCCATCAGTCGGGTTCGGAAGGCGAATCGAGTTTCGATGCTATCTGGGTGAATGCTGACGCCGATATCAGCCTCGAGCAGATAGTTGGCCCTATTCCTATAGGGAATCCAGTCGCCAAAGAACACGTTCTTGTCGAGGAGTCCCAGTTGGCGGCTCATTTCAATAGTTTGCGTAGCCATGCGCATCGCCGGTACTACCGTCGGGTCCAAATGTTGCTTGGCCATGAAGTATAATTTGACATCGCTCCTTTGGGCGCCAACAATCGCCAGGGCTTTGACTAGTGTCACCGGGTCAAGCCAATCCCAAAGTCCTCCTCCCCAGAGGAGAAGTCTATCATTGACGCCAATCCCGGGGTGAACGCCTTTTAGGGCCGGGGTTGTTTTGACCGGAGGGGTCGACGAAACGCCGAAGGGAACGATATCTACCAAACTCCGTAAGGTTTGATCGATGCCGTGGGTGAGCGGATTGACTCTACCGTTGGCGAGCAACATCCCAAGCCAGAAGTCCCGCTGCCGCTCGTTTGCGCAAATGAAGAAGTCGCCGAGTCTCAAGGCGTCGTTCAGTATTACCATGTCAGCGGCGCTGGCCTTCATTTGATCCCGGCCAGGCAGGTTCCGGCGGTGCTCCAAGTTCTCGAACACAAAGGGGTCATAAACGTCAACGACAATGGGCTTCCTAGAGTTTATTAGAACGGGAAGCCTGTGAAGGAGAAAGCAGTGCAGCATTACTACGTCTGCCCAGGCAATTAGAGGCGTCAAACTTCGAGGATTCATGCTGTCGTATGTAGCTAGCCGAAAACCAGAGGTTTCAGTGTTGCGAGATTGACCCGAATGGGCAAGCGTCACTTCCATGTGCTTCACTAGCGCCGCGGCGATCTCCCAGGAGCGAACGGCTGGGCCCGCCATGTTCTCGCCAATTGTCTCATGGCAGATTATCAGCACGCGTTTGAGTGGTTCAGATGGGGAGTTTCTGTTTGTGCTCATAACTGGCAAAGTCCTGGCTTGAAGTCGCGCCACACAGTCTTAGCAGAAAACTAAGATGGCACTGTGCCGATCCCGGGAAGTGCTAGCGTGACAACCGCCAAAGTGTGTAGTTGCGAACCTCCTTTGCCAGTCCAGCCAGGCCCTCGCGACGAAGCGAGCCCCAAGTCTTCTTGAGCAAACTGGCGTTCGCGCCGAGGATGGACTGCGGTCGACGTCCGTCTATACGGGACAGCCTCCATCTAGAATATGAACGCACTTCACGACGAAAGCCTGTGAGGCCTTCATAGCGCAGCGCGGACAAGGACTTCGAAATCAGGCTGCCGCCACTTCCACGTATGAATCTTCGGCGAGAAGATGATGTTTTCTTTCCTGAGCCAGGCGAGTGCTTCTGGTCGACCTGAACGCGTCTGAGATCACCGCCACCGTGCGAAAGCGATCTTGCGGCCCGACCAATGTCTGCCGGGGATCCAGCGTCAGCCAAGTGCCGCACCAGAATGGCTTTTTCAGTTTGGCTTTGAGCCAATCGCGTTTGGGCCAGAGCTAGTTCCTCACGGCGTTGCTCGACCAAGGCGAGCACGCCTTTCCCCGAAGATTCGTCGCCGTAAGTCAAACGGTTTTGCTTGGACATCACAAAAGTTCGAAAGGTGAGACTTCCGCCTCGCGGCACTTGGCTCTCACACATTGATCCGTCTGGGAAGGTTTCCAGGCAGCAACAGAGTGATATGCCCTGGTCAACCGTTGCGTCCGGCATCTCGAAGTCGAAATAATAGACTCTCAAGCGAGAATCCAGTATAGGTGAGAATCGGAAAGATAGCCAACCCTGCTCCTGTGCCGCTAACGAATTCATCTCCAAGGTCACCAGGCAGCCAACAGATTGAATTCGCTCCTTCAATCGAAAAATGATCTTACCTTGTACATTGGAGCCATTTGCCGGCAACATGACGTCGATGCGATACAGGCCCTTTTCGTAGCAGATAAACGATTGGCCAATAGAGCGATTGCCAGAGATCCTGTTTGTGATGTCAGTGCACTTGAGCTGCGAGACATCCATACTACGGTGATATAGGAGCAGGTCATCTTCGACGGGGGCGCCCGTCACAATCTTGGAGGCTTGAGATACCGATTCGCCTCGTACCTCGGTAATGAGCGCTTGCTCAACCTGCCGGGCAGAGTTCTCCCAAGACCAATCTTTTACCATTTCGTAGCCATTCCGAGCGATAGACGCGCGGAGAGCTTCATTGTCGAGAAGGGTAAGGACAGCATCGGCCAGTGATTGCGGTGTGGGCTCTGCAAGCACCGCGTTAGTACCATGGACGAGAAGTTCAGCTACTCGTTGACTGCGCAGTTCCACGACAGGGCACCTGCAGGCAAGCATTTCGAATGGAATGAAAGAAGGATTTGTGCATGAAAGGCAAAGCCCTACGACACTTGATCGATAGATATTCGCCAGTTGGTCGGGA
>JAUSEJ010000291.1 GCA_030650265.1 Dehalococcoidia bacterium
AGGCATATTGAGGGACAAGGGGATCCGTGCTGTTCCGATTGTGGAAACCGGTAACAGCACGCTTGTCGGTCATTCTACCAGCGAGCAGTTGGCGAATCTGATCAGTAAGCCAGCGCCTAAGCGCCGGTGAACCGGGGCGGCCTCTTCTCGAGGAAGGCGTCCAGCGCTTCCTTATGGTCCTTCGATTGCATGCACAGGTACTCCGTGGCCAACGAGGTATACAGGATAAGGTTCATTTGCTGCTTGAGATACTGATTCAGGCTCGCCTTCGTCCAGTTGATGGCCTTTGTCGCGCCATTCGCAAGGCGACCGGCAAAAGCCATCGCCGCCGGCACCACCTGATCCTGTGGTAGCACTTTGTTGATGAGCCCGATCCGTTCTGCTTCACTCGCTATCATCAGATCGCCACTCAAGAGGTATTCTTTCGCCCGCGACATGCCGATGAGAAGTGGCCAGATGACGCAACCCCCGTCGCCGGCCACCAGGCCGACCTTGACGTGCGGGTCCCCGAATCGGGCGTTCTCGGCGGCGTAGATCACGTCGCAAAACAGGGCGACTGTGGCGCCCAGGCCTATGGCATCGCCGTTCACCGCCGATATTATCGGCTTCTCGAGATTGACGAGGTTGTTGATCAATCGATAAGCGCCGCCAAGGGGAACTGAGGGGGCAGAGGAGCTATCTTCGAGTCTGGCCCGCATCGCCCGCAGGTCGCCCCCGGCCGAGAAGGCTTTTCCCGCCCCCGTCAGCACTACAGCGTTGACCTCCCCGTCTTTTGCCATGTCTTCGAGGATGTCTTCCAACTCCCTGTGAAGCTGGGCGTCAAACGGGTTCAGTTTCTCCGGCCTATTCAGGGTCACGAGCGCCACCCTGTCTTGCTTCTCCACTTTGATCGCTGTGTACCGGCTGTAGTCGATCATGTCTTACCTCCTTACGATTGGGGTAAAAGGGGAAGAGGGGAAAAGGAGACGTGGTTGCCACACTATCCTCTACCCAATCAGACTTTGCCCTCTCGTTCACATTTCGCCTGGGCTTTCGTATCGCACGGTAAGCGTCTGGCCGCTCACGTTCTCCATGATACGCCTGGCCGCCAACTCTGTCAACAGAAATCATTATTCGCGTTCATCAGCGTAATCAGCGGCATCAGTCCTTCAGCCGAAGGACGGTTCAGACTGCGTAGCCCATTTTACTTGAAGGCGAAGTTGTAGACGAGATAGGCGACGTACAGGCTGAGGAGAATCGCGCCCTCCAGGCGATGGAGTTGCTGTCGGAGAAACATGACCGCCATCAGCGTGGACACGCCGATGAGAACGGGAACGTCGAAAGCGAGGGTAGCTTGATCGACGTACAGCGGCTGAATCACCGCGGCCAAACCGAGAACGAAGAACAGATTGAAGATGTTACTGCCGATGGCGCTGGCAGCGACGATGCCCGAGCGACCTTTCAGGGCGGCGGCGATGGAGATGACTTTGTCGGGAAGAGTCGTGCCCACCGACACAAGAGTTAGCCCGACCACGAATTCCGAGAGGCCAAGTAATCGGGCGAAGTAGAGCGACGACTGGATCACTGCCTCGGCGCCGGCGACGATCAGTGCCAGGCCGACGAAGGCAAAGATGGAAAGCTTCAGCACGCTGTCGCTTTGGTCGCCTTCACTCTCTACTTCCCGGTCGAACTGCACCCGGAGCGTGCCTTTGACGAGAGTGACGATAAGGACTGCCAGATAGAGGGCGAAGATGGCGAGCAGTATGAGGCCCGAGCCGCGCCCGACCTCTCCCTGAAATAGAAAAACGGCGGCCAGCAGGGTAAGTCCCAACATGGCCATAACATAAATACGATCGTCTCGTCGAATGCTAATAGGTTTCACCAGAAGGCCGAGAGAGAACGAACCGGTGATGTTGGCGATGTTCGAGCCGATAACATTCCCGACAGCGATGCCGATATTGCCGGAGGCCGCGGCGATAACGACGACTACCAGCTCTTCCCATTCGATGCCAGCCGTCAAAAGCCCGACCACCGTCTCGGATGCCCGGGTCCTTTCGGCCAGCTCGCCGACCTTATCGGTAAAGAGGTCGGCGCCCTTCTCGAGGAGGAATAGCCCGATCAAGAATATGGCAATGAAAAGCAGGAGTTCCACGGAATCCTCCCGACCAGCGCGACGCGGTTGAGTTCACCGTATGGGCGTCAACCGACGCTCTTGTTTCTCTCCCAGCCCTCAGCCTTCAGCCCTCAGCCCTCAACCTTCAACCCTCCACCCTCCTCCAACAAGAGAACAGCAGAAAGAGCGCTCAAGGCCCGATAACCGATGACGGAGGAACTGGTGGACTGCTCGAATATCCGCTGTCCGGCGGTCCAAGAGGACCCCGATGACCGTGCCGCTGTGCCCGACGCATACCCCGACGGCGCCAAGGTCGCTCGCCATGGTTATCACTGCCTCGAGGTGGGGCTTGTAGAGAATCTCCTGATTTGCCAGCGAGCTTAGCGTGGCCCCTCGACCCACGAGAACGGGGTCGCCATTAGTCAGTCCCGCTCGTACCAGGCCAAGAGACTCGCGCGCCTGGGGCTCCAGCCTCGATAGGAGGCCAGCGCGGTCCTTCTGGTTGAAAACGATGGTGTCGACCTCGCCGCCGAAATCGAGGGCGATTATGGCGATAGGAGGCGGCGGACCGAGGCTTACGAGCAATCTTCCTGCAAGATGGTCGAAGAGGACGATGTCGGGGAAGACAGACCCGTCGGTCGGCTCGATGCTGAGGGCAATCTCGGCGACCTGTCGCGGGGCCATCGACTTGCCTAAGGCCCGGGCGGTTGCCACAATGGCCGCAGCAACATCGGCGGTGCTGCTAGCCATTCCCTTGCTGCGGGGAAGCTGGCAACGTACGGTGAGAACGCCGCCAAGCTCGGCCCGC
>JAUSEJ010000295.1 GCA_030650265.1 Dehalococcoidia bacterium
ATTCCGCCTCAGCATCTCTCAGCCGGGTCACATTCTCCTTGGCCATCCGCTTCAGTCGCCGCTCCTCCAAGGTCCTCAAAATCGAGACTAGCTCCTCTCTTCGCCTGATTTTGTCTGCCGAGGGAAGCTTCTGGCTGGCAAGGACAGCAACTTCCTCGCGAAGATTATCGTCTAGCCTGTCGACCATGTCTTTCATACCGGGCGTTGCTCTCCATGCCTCGAAGATGCAGCGATAATCGGCGTCAGAGAACTGCGCACCGTCAAGTTCAACGGTCCCGTCGCCAAGGTCTGGATGTTGGATGAGAAGAGCCAGGCAGTGGGCCTCGATGCGGTCCCTGGTCGCAGGCGCCGATTGTGGGTTTACGGTAGGCGTTGCAGCAGAGGCGGGTCGCCTAACGGGAGGCTGTCGCCCATCCCGTTGGCCGGCAACGACGGGCGAAGACGACTGCAGGACCTTCTCGTCGACGTTGACCAACCGCGCAAGTTTTTGAATGTAGTGGGCGCGAATCACGGGATCGGTTATTTCGGCAATCACGGGCATAATTTGCTTAACTGCCTGTGCCTTGCCTTTCGGGTCGCCAAGGTTAAATCTGGTATGGGTCGCGTTCAGCAGAAAGTCAATGGTGGGCAGGGCGCCATCGACGAGCGTAAGCCAGGTTGATGGGTTATCCCTGATGACATCGTCAGGATCCTTGCCTCGGGGGAGTGTCGCAATCTTAATGTAAGCGTCAAGTCGATGTTCGTATCGCACGATGCCTTGCCAGGTGGGAACAGCGACGGTCTTCTGGTCAAAGGCATCCTGGGCCACGGCTAGACCACGCAGAGTGGCCTCATCGCCGGCACTGTCCGGGTCGAGAGCCAGAACGAGGTTCTTGGAGAGACGCTTGAGAATCCTCATTTGCTTCTCGGTTAGGGCTGTTCCCATGGAAGCGACAACATTCCGGTAGCCATGTTGATGAGCCATGACGGCGTCCATGTATCCCTCGACGATGACGGCTTGATCGCTGGTGCGGATGGCAGTCGCTGCCTTATCTATGGCGTAGAGCGTGGAACTCTTATCAAACAGTAGGGTCTCCGGAGAGTTCATGTATTTTGGCGGGTTGTCGTCCAGTGCCCGGCCGCCGAACCCGGTGATTTCACCGGATCGGTCTCTGATCGGAAACAGAAGACGGTGGCGAAAGCGATCGAAGGCGCTGCCATCTTCGCGCTTTACTAGCAGTCCGGCCGATACCATTTCGTCTAGGGTGTATCCTTTCGACGACAGGTAGTTCTTCATGGCGTCCCAGTTGTTCAGGCAATACCCTAATTGAAATGCTTCGACGGTTTCACGTTGGAGTCCCCGCTTCTCCACGTAGGCGTAAGCTACCTGGCCAGCCGGGGAATTTACCAAAAGGTTGTGGTAATATTGGGCCGCCGATTCTTGAATCTCTCTGAGTTTCTTCTTTTCCTTGTCCTGAACTTCATCGACCCTGCGTTCTGGCAGCGCTATGCCTGCCTTCTGCGCAAGAGACGTGAGAGCTTCGGCGAAGCTCATGTTCTGGGTCGCCATCACGAAGTCAAAGCCATTGCCATGGGCGCCGCAGCCAAAGCAATGATAGCTCCAGCCATCGGGATAGACATAGAAAGATGGCGTCTTTTCGACGTGGAAAGGACAGTTGCCTTTGAAGGTCTTGCCCGACCTTTTCAAGGTGACCTGCTGCGAGATCATGTCCACAATGTCGACCCGTTCTTTGATTTCGTCGGTAACACTCATAGGCTATAGTGACCTACTAGCATGCGTCAGGTTCGGCCCAACAGATCCCATCAGAATGCCAAGAAGGGCGATGAGGCCGAAGTATACCACAGATACCTAATTCGTCACCAGTCTAGGCACATGGATTTCTTCAAACAGCCTCAGCGCGTAGGTGTCGGTCATTCCGGCTATGTAGTCGACGATTCCCCGTTCTGTGGGCTCATCTCTGGCAAAATACTTGGCGGGAATCGTATCGAGATGTTTAAGGAAGTAACTGTAGAGCGAGTAAATTAGTTGCTTGGCTTTCTCGGCCTCTTTCAGAGCGGCGGCATCGCTATATACCTGCTGAAACAGGAACTCTCGCAAAAGATTGGCCTCTTCGAGCATCTGTTCGCTCATCCGGATTATTGGTAGATCACCAACGGGGAGGTCTTCAAGGCCGGTGACTGCCCAGGACGAGTCGATGACGTCACTGACCATCGCGTTTATCCGCTGAGAGTGGCTGACGCCCAGGTAGCGGATACTCGAACCGGGAAGCTGCTCCTCCGTGATTACCCTTGCTCGTATGGCATCCAGAATATCGTGGTTAATATAGGCGATCGAATCGGCGATCTTGCAGATCTGCCCTTCGCAGGTAGCCGCTGTGCCCCAGGCAGTGGCGGCGATATCCTCTCTCACCTTGGAATGCTTGAGGATGCCGTCGCGTACCTCCCAGGTAAGGTTCAAGCCAGCGCCATCCTTTTCGAGCAGGTCGACCACCCGGAGACTCTGTTCGTTGTGGCGAAAGCCTTCGGAGCAGATGTCGGACAGAACCTCTTCGCCGGCATGGCCAAAGGGCGAATGGCCCAGGTCGTGGGCGAGGGCGATCGCCTCGGTCAGATCCTCGTTTAGATTCAGCGCTCGCGCAATGGTCCGCGCTATTTGGCAGACCTCCAGAGTGTGACTCAGTCTGGTCACATAGTGGTCGCCCAGAGGAGCGATGAAAACCTGTGTCTTGTGCTTGAGCCGCCGAAAAGAATTGGAATGAATGATCCGGTCGCGATCACGTTGATATTCCGTACGCATGGGAGAAGGCTCCTCTTGTCTGATTCTTCCCCGGGAGAGCCTGCTCTGCGCCGCAAATGGCGATAGAGATTCTTCTTTTCTTTCGAGCCGTAAGCGGATATCGTTGTGTATCATGATATCGCTGTATTCTACTAGTCTTGGGCCATTTTTGCCAGTACAGTTTGCGTTGCAGCTTATTATACCATAGTTCGCCTGGATTTTCTCCACCGTCAGTTTGCTCGGTAGATAAGCCCGAAAGTCGTACAGATCAAGATGTCGCTCAAGGGCGAAGTCGAGATATTCTGAGAAGCGTGGGATGGAATAGAGAAACCGAAGCGCCGTGCCTCCATGGAAAGCGAGTGGGATCATGGCTCCCGCTCGTTGTAGCGACTCTAAGATTCTGGCCTGCAGGTATTCGCGAGCCATGTTTCTGCCGTGAGCAACGCTCTGAGCAGATCGAACTTGGTTGGCTAAGTAGTCCTTCATAATGTTTGGTACTCCAAGGCGTCAGCCCGGCAGAGTTCGGCCACTAGCTCAGCCGCATACCGAAGGCGCGGGCTGTTGCTTGCCTGTGCTAGGCTCGCTAATTCGTCCAGATCTAGGTGGTCCAGCGCCTGCAAGCGCAGTTCGCTGAGAAAGACTGGCGAATCTCCCCCCGGACGGAGGTAGATCAGGTCCAGAAGGGCTTTTTCGGGGGTGGCGACAAATGCCTGCTGGCCCGCCGCCACGGTGGTCAGGCGGTATCCCCGCATGAGGCTCATCTTGACATGATGGAACTGGAAGGCGCCAAGTGGCGTATCCCGGCAGCCCGGTCTGGCCGTGGTAACGCTTGTAACTACCGGCACGTATTCGGGAATAAGGCCATAGTGAGCGAGGGCGGTCTCGCAACTCACGTAGGAACTGCGGACCAGCCGGTTGGCGACGATGAAGGGATGCGGCTTAATCTTCTGAAAAGGAGGCGCCAGGGCGTACAGGCCCCGGCGAAGCTGATAGAGGCGCCCGCTCGTAGTCCAGCGTGACAATTGCTTGCGCACGTCGACAGGATCAACTTCACCCGCCAGGAGCAAACCTGTCTCAAACACGGGCTCGTCGCCTACAACTTCAACCAGTTGGTGGAATTTCATACGAGTATATTACCATAAATGGTATGTTACTGCAACGGGTCAAGATCTGCGCGGTAGGGTCTTTTCGTATTCGCCCTATAGCCTGATGGTCAACCATCAGGCTAAGGGCTGAAGCCTGCTAGAAGCAGGCTCAATCGTCCAGTCTGCTTCGGTGTGGTGACCAGGTATCGGGCCGGTGTCCGCTCAAGTATCTTGTAAGTGGATCGTATAGGCGCTACAATTTCTTGAGAAGGTTCGATGGCACGGAGGTGATGGTCATGTCGGATTGGATAGAGAGGCTCAACGGCGACCCTGTTCCGTGGCTGCTGGAGGATGATAATCCGGCAGTCAAACATCTGGCTTTGCGATGGTTGCTGGACCGGCCGGCGGACGACGCGGAAGTCGTGCAAGCTCGCGCCGCGACGATGGAGATCGGGCCAATTGTGGCTATTCTGCGGGCGCAGCATCCCGACAGGTACTGGGTCAAGCCCGGACCCGGCTATGCCACCAAGTACAACGGCACAGTTTGGCAGGTGATCTTTCTCGATCAGATGGGGGTCGATGGACGGGATG
>JAUSEJ010000304.1 GCA_030650265.1 Dehalococcoidia bacterium
GCCCCTTTCCGGTGCGACGACGGTGGTCCAGAGCGGCAAGGACAGAGACTACGGCGAAAGGAGGGGCAACGAAATCGGTATAGGGCACGCCCGGGACGCACGGAGGCTCATCGGGCCAGCCAAGAAAATGGTTGAAGCCTGTGAGGGCTTGCAGCGTGGCGCCATAGCCAGGGTGCAGGCGATGAGGTCCGGTCTGACCCTGCATAGTCATGCTGATCATAATCACCGAAGGGTTGAACGGCACGATGTCTTCGTAGGCCAACCCCCACCTTTTCATCGACCCTGCCGTGAAGCTTTCGGCAACCACGTCCGCCCGGGCAATGAGACGTTTTATTATGTCTCGACCCTTGGGATGATTGATATTAAGGCTAAAACCGTATTTGTTGGCGTTGTAGTTGGGGTAGAGGCCACTGTTATTGACGGCGATCTCGTGATCCTTGAACGGTGGCAGGGTCCGGCAGGCCTCCGGGCGCGTGCTCGATTCGACGCGAATGACCTCGGCTCCATAGTCGGCCAGGTATCTCATGGCGTATGGGCCGACGATAACCCACGAGAGATCCAGAACCTTGATTCCTTCAAGCGCCTTGCCATGTTTCATTCTAATACTCACCTACTAATACTCACCTAACATAACTATACTGAATTCTAGATCACGCCTTCAGCTTTGAGGACCGCGAGCTCCTGTCTGGACATCCCTAACTCTTCGTGCAGGACAGCTAAATTGTGCTCACCGATCATAGGGGCGCGGCTCTTGATTTGCCATGGCGTCTCAGAGAGCCACACCGGTGCGCCGGGATAGGTGATTGTATCGGCGAGTTCCGGGTGGTCCAGTCGCTGAAAGAAGTCCCTCGCCTTTAATTGCGGGCTTTCTACGATGCCCTTGGGCGTGTTTACTTTGAACCACAATATGCGGCGCGCCAACGCCTCTTCGTAAAGCTCGTCACCGGTATGCCTCATTGCTAAGCGCTTCACGGCTTTTTCGATCTCGCGCCTTTCCTCGGGTTTGATGTAGAAGGAATCAAGCTTCGTCCAATCGCGCTGCTTGAGCGAGTCGTCGATGCCTTCGTCGAGGCCTTCCTGTGCCAGCCATTTCAGCAATGGCACCGCGGAAGGACCGCCGATGGAGCCGGCGATGTAGCCATCCTTGCAAGGGAACTGCAATTCCGTATAACCGATTGGCGGGCCTTGATCCCAACCCTTGCCGTGGCGTGGGCGGAGAACTCGATGCATGTTCCAGAACTGTTGAGTGTGATAAGTTGCCAGGACCACGCTTTCTTGAATAGATACGTCTACCTGCTGCCCTTCTCCCGTCAGTTGTCTGAAGTAGTGGGCGATCATGGTTCCTGCCGCGGCTTGTGACCCGGCGAGGTACATGGCTTGGGGGACCCCGAAACGCAATGGCGGGTGCTCCTCGTCGCCGCAGAGGCCCATCAATCCCCCCATGGCCATAGACACGATGTCCGAGGCTTTGTAGTCCTTGCGTGGCCCGTTTTGGCCGAATGGTGTTATCGAGGTCAAGATGATGCGCGGGTTGGTCTCACCGAGTTTCTCGTAACCAAGTCCGAGGCTATCGAGATAGCCTGGCTCGACTGTCTCGACCACAAAGTCGGCGATTCTCACTAACCGAAGAAGAATCTCTCGCCCGACGGCGGACTCGATGTTCAGGGTAATGCCTCGTTTGCTTCTGTTGAGGGCATACCAGAAGAGGCTTTTCTCCGGGTCGGGCTCGTCATGATAGAAAGGTCCGATCGATCTCGACTGGTCTCCACCCGGCGGTTCCACCTTGATTACGTCGGCGCCAAGCTCGGCAAGGATCTTCCCACACATTTGGCCGTTCTCGTCGGAAAGGTCGAGCACGCGATATGGCGCCAGTGCCGCTTTTTCTCCAGCCACGGCTATTCCTCCAAAGGCTGGGTTCGATTCAAATTCCAAAGACCTTTTGGGCGTTGCCACCAAGGATCGCTGTAACTTCTTCCTCTGTAAACTTGATGCCCGACGGCGCCTTCCGGGGCAGGTCTCGCAGGATCTGAACAAATTGCTCGTTGGGCACTAAAGCCGAAAAGCTG
>JAUSEJ010000317.1 GCA_030650265.1 Dehalococcoidia bacterium
TTAATACGGCGTCGGCCAGAGCCGTCACCTCCGGGCGACACTCCGGATGGGCGACCACCACTGCCTCCGGATGCTTGGCTTTGGCGGCTTTCAGGTTATCCGCCTTCAGTCGAAGGTGGGTCGGACAGAAGCCCGGGTAGAAGATGATCTCCTTCTTCGTCTGACTGGCTACCCAACGGCCGAGGTTCTCATCGGGCACAAACAAGATTTGGGAGTTGGGCACGGATTTGACAACTTTGACAGCGTTGGCCGAGGTGCAGCAAACATCGCTCTCTGCCTTTATCGCCGCCGAGCTATTCACGTAGCAGACAACCGCGGCGGCGGGATAGCGCGCCCGCCATTCTCGCAAATCGTCGATATCGATCATGTCGGCCATGGGACAGCCCGCATTCTTCTCCGGCAGGAGGACAATCTTGGCAGGGTTGAGGATGTAGGCGCTTTCGGCCATGAAATGGACGCCACAAAAGACGATGACCTCGGCCGCCACCTTCGTCGCCTGGCGCGATAACTCGAGGGAATCGCCGACGAAGTCAGCGATGTCCTGCACCTCGGCGCGCTGGTAGTTGTGGGCTAGAATGACGGCGTTCAGCTCTTTCTTGAGAGTCCGAATCCGCTGCTCAATATCGGTCATGCCATTATTCTCCCTTGAAGCGACCATGGGCTAGTATTTTCGATAATGACCCTCACCAAACGGCCGCCAAAATCACCGTCGTCGGCGGAAAATACTAGTTTGTTGCTTTTGGTTCGCCCACTCCACTTTCCTTTTCTTCTCTCCTCCACCAGCACCTCGGCGGTCGTATTCAGTAGTTCGCCATTGATTTCCCCTACCACCCGTTCCTGGAGGGATTCGACCGCGGCGAGGCGCCGTTTCTTCTCCTCCGCTGGAACATCGTCTGGTAGTCTGGCGGCGCTGGTACCCGGACGCGGCGAGTACGCCGCCACGTGTACCGCGTCAAATCGGATATGTTCGAGCAGGTCGTAGGTACGTTGGAATCGGGCCTCAGATTCGCCGGGAAACCCGACGATGACATCGGTGCTCAAGCTAACGGTCGGTATCGCCTCACGCATCCGCCTGATCAAATCACGATAATGCTCGACAGTATACCCTCTTCGCATGGCCAGCAACATCTCGTCATCGCCGGATTGAACCGGCAGGTTGACATGCGGGCAGATCTTGCTCAGCCGGCCAATGGTTTCAAGCAACTTCTGGCTCATGTCGTTGGGATGGGAGGTAAGGAAGCGAAAACGAACAAGGCCCGCCACCTTCTCCATCACACCCAGCAAGTCGGCCAAATCCGGCTTGCCCGGTAAGTCGTGGCCGAAGGAGTCGACGTTTTGCCCCAGCAGCGTTACCTCTTTCACCCCTCGCCCGACCAGTCCCGCCACTTCACAAACAACCTCTTCCATCGGGCGACTTCTCTCCCGGCCCCGACGATAGGGAACAATACAATAGGAGCAGAAATTGTCGCAACCCTGGATGATTGGGACATACGCCGCCACCTGAGAATGGACAAGGGGGACGAGCGTGCCGTCAGCTCGACATAACCCATCGGATCGGTCTTCCATGGCCTCCAGGATCGGGTCGAATTCCTGTGGCCGGCAATAGACGTCGACGTGAGGAAAACGTCTCTTCAACTCATCGGTGCGACCATTGACCATACAGCCCATCAGGGCGATGACCACCCCCGGGTTTCTCGTCTTAAGCGACTTGAGCGAACCGATCTTGCTCGCAACCCGGTTCTCAGCCGATTGGCGGACGCTGCAACTGTTCAGAACGATCAGATCGCTGGCCTCCAGGCTCGGCGCCTCCCGCAGACCCCGCTTTTCCAACTCCGCGGACAGGCGTTCCGAGTCGGCCTTATTCATTTGGCAGCCCATGGTCCAGATGTGGTAAAGAGGCATTGTCATCAACCCATGAATGAAATAAAGGCCCGTCAAAGGCGACGGGCGACATACTCGAGACGAAGGTTTGCATCCCGAGGTTCAAAGTGATTATAGGCCATAGGTTGCAGCCTGTCAATTTGGGGGCGGTCTAACAAGCGGAGAATTTGGCCCCGGCGACATAAGGCACATAGCTATCTCATTGCCCACGATCCGTGTCAATTGGCGAGTCGACCA
>JAUSEJ010000323.1 GCA_030650265.1 Dehalococcoidia bacterium
GCCCCTGGGTCCTCTGCCTTCGGTTTGTCGAGATAAAGGCCACTGGCCGCCGCCAACTCCGCCAGCATCGCCTGCACCGCGCTGTCGCCCGTTGCCACCTCACGCAAAAGCGCGTCTAGCTCGTCTTTGTCGTATGCCACCAATGCGCCGACCGGGTCGAATGTCGCCAGCGCGGTGGCCTCTTCCTCGGGCGTCAATCTGACGTAGGCGACAGGTACGCTCTTCTCGCCCCGACTTATCGCCAGACTCACCCTCATATGCCCGTCGATAACCTTCCCGCTGGACTCTGAGACGATTACAGGAGCAAGCCAGCCCGTCTCGTTCAGCATCCCTGTCATGGCGTCCTGTTGCGCCCTGGGATGGATTTTGAAAGAGTTCAGTTCATGGGCGAGAAGCTGGTCCGGCGCCTCCTCGCCGTAGCTGATGATGCGATTAGGCCATGCTGTCAATTCGAGATACCTCCAATCCCGTATACACAAAAATCAAACGAGGTTGCGTTTACCGCCGCCAATCAGCCCAGAGAGTCAAGCCCCCCGTATGCCTGCTTCAGTTTGGCTCGCCCTCGGCCAGTGACGCCAGCAGGTCGTCAATCGCCCTGTCCTCTGCCGTGCCGGTCGGCTCGTCTGCCGCCTTCGTTGCCAGCGCCATAACCAGGCGTTCGATGTCCTTGATAATGACCGTCGTCTCGGGGAACACGATAGACCGCGCTTGCTCCAGCCTCAGCGCATTAGCGAGGCGTGCCCGTTCGACGGTCAACAATTCTCTCAGTATCTCGACCCGCTCGGTCGGGTCTATTGCAGTAGCGCGTGGCGTCGGCCTATCCTCAGTCCTATCCATGGGTAACTCCTATAGCCCGGATGCATTAGACAATGGCAGTCGTCACAGAGTATCATGACGTTTGCTGGCTCAGTAACCAGCGTCGAATGAATTGAGCTCTCACTCACCGGGATGATGTGGTGAGGATGTGTTGCCGGTATTCCGCACGCCTCACAACGTGCGCCCCGGTCGACCAGTAGCTGGCGTTTGAATGCGATGTACTCACGCGTCTGAGATAGGCTCATTTATGTTCCGTCTTTCTCGCCGTGTCTGCCGAGTGACAGGGCTTGCACCGGGACGATAGCCCGCTCTCGTCATGGCCATACTCGACGCCATAGACGTGATGCACCTCGGTCGCTATGGCGCCACACCGGGCGCAGTATGGATTGTCTGCCAGGAACTGCGCCCGAATGCGGCGCCACTCGCCAGTGTACCGCCCCACCTGCGACGGTCTGGCCGAGTCATACTTCCGCTGCCTCTGTACGAGGTGGTCCGCACACCAACCCCGATTGACGGCAGGGTGAGGACAACCATAGTGCGAGCACGGAGTCGGCATATCATCTCCAAAGCGGCCTTAGTTCAAGGCTATCACGCCAGGCCGCTTATGTCAATACCCCGCGATCTTGATCAGCATTAGCACCATAACCCCTAGCAACATTACAGACATCACCAGTATTATCACCTGATCAACCCGGTAAATCATCTCGTTTCGCCTCCTCCACCTTCTCCAGTTTCCCCCGACAGCTCCCCTTGTTGCACAGCCTAGCCGTCTTGTGCCGGGGCGAGACGTGCCCGCACACCGGACATCGCATGATTGTTCGGGTGTCGTTATACCAGTCGCCGTCTGTCATGTCCCAGCCCTTTCCGCAACACTGACGGCCAGACAGCGTGCTCTCGTGTCTCTCTGGCGTAGTCCTCAGTGTAAGGCTCGGCTACATGGCCGAAGTCATCTTTGTAGAGGAGCACATAGGCCGTGAAGCCCTCGCCATCGCCAACAAAGAACTCGTCTGATTCCACGCTTGTACCTGGATTCGCCGCGAACATCAACACCCGGTCGATAGCCGCCCTCAGCGCCTCCAATGCTGCCCGGTCTCCCATGATGTAGGCGTCGTCGTGATGCCAGTCCGGGCCGTAGATGTGCAGGTATTTCGGTTCGTCCATTATGTCTGCTCCTCTAGTTCGATTCTCAGCTTGACATGGCCGGACCAGCCCGAGGCAGCCTTGTATGCCTCGCCCAACTGTCGGCAGATGATGTCCTCCAGAGAGTTCCAGTCGTCTACCCATGCGTCCAGATGCACCCCCCGAAACATGGGACGCACGGTCATCGGCCCTTCGTACTCGATTACTGCCATGGATTCGCCTCCTCATACCCCAACTCTGCCAACTCAATCTCACAGTGCGGCCTGTCCGCATCGTCCTCGTGGTAGAGGTGCATCTGCTTGATTTGCGCATCGTTGAAGCCAATCGCTAAAGCAAGCGAATCGGCCAGCGTCTTTACGCCATTGTCGATATCGAGTTTGCTGCCGTACCACCTAATCGTCAGCGCCAGCCTGCCGGTCAAACCGATGTGATAAACGCCCGCGGCAATGGCAGCTAGACGGGTCCATTCGATGAATTCGTCTTTCAGCCGCTGGCCTGGCTTGTAGACCGTGCCCGATTTGCGATTGACGGCCGCGCGATTCGTCTGGTTCACAGAGGGAGGTAGCGGAAGCGATAATTTTATCACTTCAGCCACCTTCCGACGAACCACGCCAGCCCAATGCAGACGACCGCTGCCACCGCCCCGATGATTGCACCAAGCGCGAGGGTGTCCCAAGTGGCGAGATAGATAATCA
>JAUSEJ010000336.1 GCA_030650265.1 Dehalococcoidia bacterium
TAGAGGGCTCTTTGCGCCTTGCCGCCGACGCGCGACACGGATTTGCCGACGTCGACGGCGGGAAGGTTTCCCAATTCGAACAAGGTCGGTGACAGGTAGATCTGTCCGTCGGTGATGGAGATCAGATTGGTGGGAATGTAGGCGGCGATGTTCTGCGCTTCGGTTTCGACGATTGGCAGGGCAGTCAGGGAGCCGCCACCCAGTTCCGGTCGTAAATGGGTAGCCCTTTCCAGCAGACGTGAGTGAATATAGAAGATGTCCCCCGGAAAGGCTTCGCGCCCTGGCGGCCGGCGCAGCAAGAGAGAGATCTCGCGATAAGCCCGGGCGTGATGGGTCAGATCGTCGTAGACGATGAGAACGTCGCGACCCTGTTCGACGAAATGTTCGGCGATGCTGGTGGCGGCATAGGGGGCGATGTAACTCAGTCCGGGGGGTGCGTCACCTTCGGTAACGACGACGACAGTGTAGTCCATCGCCCCGTTCTCGCGGAGCCTGGCGACAACTTTGGCCACCGACGAAGCGCTCTGGCCAATCGCGCAGTAGACGCACAGCACGTTCTGGTCACGCTGGTTGAGGATCGTATCCAAAGCAATGGCGGTCTTCCCGGTCTGCCGGTCGCCGATGATCAATTCGCGCTGGCCTCGTCCGATGGGGATGAGAGCATCCACGACCTTGATGCCGGTCTGCAAAGGCACTGTTACCGGTGAGCGGTCCATAATATGGGGGGAGTCGCGTTCTATGGGCAGTCGTCGGGAAAAAGCCAACGGTCCCAGGCCGTCGAGAGGCGCGCCCAGTGGGTCAATTATACGCCCGATAAGCTTATCGCCCACAGGGACGTCCGCCACCCGGCCCGTGCGTTGCGCTATATCGCCTGCCCGAAGACGCCAGTATCCGCCAAGGAGAACGACCCCGATTTCGTCCTCGTCGAGATTGAAAGCGATACCGAAAACATCGCCCTCAAACCTGATCAGTTCTTCAAAGCCGATGTCATTCAAACCGGTGACCTTTGCCACCTCAGAAGCAACACTCTTGATCGTGCCTATCTCGCGCGAGCCTAGCCCCGGCGCAAAAACTTGCAGCGTCCGGTCCATTTCGGCAAAAGCAGTATCGAGAATTTGCTTCAGGTCGTCAGATGGCATGCTGTGTTACTATTTCCCTGGTCTCAGACTCGCTGGAACTCTTATTTTCGAGCAACTCACCAAGGCTTTTCTCCAAAGAAGTGAGATAGTCGGTGATGTTCCATGACACCTGATGCCCGTCTGTCGTAAGTTCGATGCCCCCGACCAACGCAGGCGCTGTCTCGAACCTGATCTGGCTGGCGAGGGCAAACACATCATTGATAGCCCGCTCGATCGTGGCTTGCACTTCGTGTGTGAGGGCGAAAGCAGTGCGAACCGTGGCAGGTCGGGACGATGACTGGAGGGCCGTGGATATCAGTTCTTTTTCCCTGGCGTCGAGCTGTCGCAGACGGCGTACGAATGCCTCGCAGATAGCCTCTTCGAGGTTGGCGGTGGCGAGATCGGCGATGGTCTTTCTGACAATGGCAAAGACTTCGGTCTGAGTGCGAACGGTGATTTCGCGGCTAAGGCTGCTTTGATCGGATCGCATCTTCTCTTGAAGTTGCGATCGCAACTGCTCTGCTTCTCGCCTTGTATCATCGAGAAGCCGCTGCCGTTGGGCACTGGCTTCGCTCGCTACCCTACCAAGCGCCTCGCGTCGCTGCACGTCCATGCCCTCTTTCTCGGCCTGAAGATCATCGCGATCCTTCTGCGCTTCGGCCTTCTTCCCCCCTGCATCCTCGAGTTGACGGGCAATGAACTGCTCGCGCCCGTTGATGGCATTGAGAATCGGCTTATACAGGAACCGCTTGAGCAACCAGACCAATACGAGAAAATTGACGATCTGGGCGACTACAGTAAACCAGTCGATGAGCATGGCCTAGCCTCCAATTGCGTGGCTCCAAAAAGGATTGGCAAAAATAAGGATCATCGAGACGACGAGACAGTATATGGCGATTGATTCGATCATGGCCAGACCCACAAACAAGGTCCTTGTGATGGTGTTTGCGGCATCAGGTTGCTGGGCTATGGCGCTTAGCGCCGTCGAAACTGCTCGTCCCTCGCCAAGCGCCGGTCCGATGCTCCCCAGACTCATGGTCAGGCCAGCTACGACAATAGAGGCTATGGCGATCAGAGTCATGCTATCCATGTCTAGTCTCCTTATATTGATTTCTGATCCGTCGAGTCTAGACCCCTGACTCTCGGGATCGTGTGGCGGCGGCAATGTACACCGTGGCCAGAACGGTGAAGATGTATGCCTGAACCAGGCCGGTTAGCAGCCCCAGAGCGATCATTAGCAGCGGGAAGATCAGCGGTGTGACGGTAAGAAGAATGCCTACGATCATCGTGCCACTCATCATATTGCCGAACAATCTGATGGCCAGGGCCAGAGTGCGCGAGACCTCGCCGATGATGTTGAACGGAAGCATGATGACGGTCGGTTCCAGGTATGACCGGAGGAAATCCCGCCAGCCCGTCTTCTCTATACCAAAAATCGGCACGGCCACCAAGACGCAGATGGCCAGCGCCGCCGTCGTCGAGAGCGAGCCCGTCGGCGGTTCGTAGCCCGGCAGGATCGTGCCCAGGTTGGCCACAGCAATGAAGAGGAACAGCGTACCAAGAAAGCCAAGATACTTCTCCGGGTGTGATATGCCAACCTCCGCTATCTGTGTCTCGATGTTCGTCACCACTATTTCAAGCGCAGATTGCCAGCGCGACACCTTAGCCCCTGTCGACAGCCTGCGAGTAATGAGTTTGGCTCCCAGGGCTAATAACACCATAAGCAACCAGGTCATCACGATAGTAGCGTTCAGTTTGAACAGCCCGTACTGCCAAAAAACCAGATCGTCTGAACTAAGACGCATTACGGGTACTCCTGGCCAGTTCAGAAGGGTCGGCAACGGCAGGTCTTGTCAGCCGGATAGCAATCAGGCGCGCAATGGTGAACCCGGCGAGGCCTGTCAGCAGTCGCCTCCAATCACCATGAAAGAGGGCATAGAAACCTGCAAGCGTGATGCCAGTTCTAATCATCAGGCTGACAAAGAACAGAATGGCCGGATTGGCGCTCGACACGCTCTGGCGAACCGTCCACCAAAGACCGCCAAAAAAGACCGATCCGAGCAGCGCGCCGGCCAACAGCGAAAATAACAGGGTTAGTATCACCTGGTCATTCATGCCTCTCCTCCTGTTCATCCAGCATTTCCTTGTACTCCTTGCTCAGCCAATGCCATGCACTCAAGCATCCCATGACAAGACCGAGGATCAGGAGAGTCAAGGTCCAAGAATAAGAGCCCGGATGATGTTGATCCAACCAAACGCCAAGGGCGATTCCGACCAGGATGGGAACAACTACAGACCAGCCGACCAGTCCAAACATGCCGAGGCCAAACCAGATACTGTGCTCCGTCCTGCTCCGGGCCTTCATCTTTCGCTCTTCCTTAGCGCCAACCTGGCGTCCCAAAGGCGTATCGCCAGGCGCAGACTTGTTGGCCGATGGTCTATTCATGGCTCAAGTTCACGAAGCGGCGGATAAAGCCGCTCTCCAGTTTTGCCAGCACTGCACGGACGCTCTTCTCCTGCTCGTCAAGGTTCAGAAATTCTTTGTCCACGGCCTCCTGGAGCCTGCCGAGGTCGGTCCCCCCGATCGCGTTTCGCACTGAAACCAGGACCAGTTGCCCGGCCTTGACCAGCACTCCCTCATCGATGGCCATATGCACCTCGCCTTCCTCGGCGGTCTCGTAGGTGAGAATCCCCGGCGCCAGGGATGCCACGCAGTCAAGCCGTTGTGGCAAAAGACCAAAGGATCCAAATGGTGACTCAGCCACAATCCGCTTGACGCCTTGCCTCTCGGCGAAGACCTGATAGGGAAGGAGAACCCTCAGGTTCATGAGCGATGATTCCATTTCATCTCCCCGAATGAGCTGTCGGTTATTCTTCGGGTACCTGGCCAGGCGAAACTTGACCCGCTCCGCTACCGGTCTTTCCTTTTTGCACGGCCTCTTCAATCGACCCGATCATGTATAGAGCGCTTTCCGGGTAGTCACTAAATTCGTCCAGCAGGATTCGCTCACAACCGTCCAGTGCGTCCTTTAGGCTGACGACTTTCCCCTTGATACCGCTGAATTGCTCGGTAGTAACAAAAGGCTGGGAAAGGAATCTCTCCAGGCGGCGGGCGCGAAAGACCACGTTGCGGTCCTCCTGGGCAAGCTGTTCGAGACCCAGCATGGCGATAATATCTTTTAGCTCTTCGTACTTGGCCAGCGTCCTTCTGGTCTCCTGGGCGAGGCGATAGTGACGCTCGCCGATGATCTGCGGCGAAGCCATGGTCGAACTGGATTTCAAAGGGTCGATGGCCGGATAGAGCCCTTCACTAGCCCTCTTTCGCGAGAGCACGATTGATGCGGAAAGATGCGAGAAAGTATGCACGGCAGCAGGGTCAGTGAAATCATCCGCCGGCACATACACCGCTTGAATCGACGTAATGGCGCCTGTATCGGTGTTGGCGATCCGTTCCTCCAGCCTCGACAGTTCTGTGCCCATCGTCGGTTGATAGCCGAGTCGCGACGGCATCTGTCCCATCAATCCCGAAACTTCTGATCCGGCCTGAATAAAACGAAAGATATTGTCGATAAGTAGAAGAACATCGCGATGCTCGTCGTCCCTAAAGTATTCGGCCATGGTTAGGGCGGCATGGCCAACGCGGAAGCGGCTACCAGGAGGCTCATTCATCTGGCCAAAAACCATGACCATATTTGGCAGCACGCCGGCTTCTTTCATATCGCGATACAGCTCCTCGCCTTCGCGGCACCGTTCGCCAATACCGCAAAAGATGCTGACTCCACTGTGATCGGCGATCAGGTTGTGGATCAACTCCGTGAGCAGGACCG
>JAUSEJ010000339.1 GCA_030650265.1 Dehalococcoidia bacterium
CCTGGCCGTGATCCTCGGCACGTTCGGCTACTACGATCATTTGGAACACTATAGGATGGCTCTGCAGAAGTTGTTGTCCGAAGCCGGAATTGCTGTCTTCCCGTCCATCGGTCGGGCAGCCCGGGCGTTGGGCCAATATGCGCGGTACTGGGATTACCGGAGACAATTGGCGTAGGGATTGCCCAAACCATGTTGTATTTGCTGGATTGTTTGGGACAGTATTGTCCGCCTCCAGAAAGGAGATATGATGGCAAAAGTCCGGGAAGCCGCAGGGAATGAATACGTCTTCCGCTATCAGTTGAGGCCGGAAGACGAAGTGGCCGAAGCCCCTTTCTACGAGGATCGCCTGCTTGAGATGATAAGGCAGCAACTCGCGAACCTCCTGAACCTCGTTGTGCCTGTCTATGAGGGCAGGGAAGTCAAGATCGACGGTTTCAAGCTCCTGAGCGACCCCGACATCGTTTACGAAATCTTCCCGCGTACCGTCCACGGAGATACGAAACGTGAGAGGTAAGGCCTTGGTTGAGGGAAGGCCGTCCTATCAGAGTGCTAGAAATGCTGCCCTGTTTGAGCCGCGGATCGAGCTGATTAGAAAACAGCTTCTCAGCTTGCTCAGCCTGATCGACTTGGAGAAGGACGGCGAAGTGGTCCAGGTGGATGGGTTTAGGCTGAAGAACCTGCGTGACTGGCTGGTGCCCTCCAGCGGCGATCCTCTCGAGGTATTCGGCTACGCCGGCTCGCACTGCAACGTGGACTGCGCCTTTTGCTACCACAAAGGCAATCCGCGGAGCCTGGCGCTAGGCGACGATCACAGGACCATGACCGAGACGCGTCAGGAGATGGAAACCCGTCTCGCTTACTTCTCGTCGCGGGCTCGCTCCGCTCTTTTTCCCTCTCTCGGCAATATCGGCGAGGTCCTGGTTCACCGCGATATACTGGGGATCCTCACGGCTTTGCGGCAGAAGACGTCGCGCCCTTTCAGGCTAACTACTAATGGCCGGCTTCTCGACCGGAGCCTGGTTCAGGTTCTGGCCTCGCTGAAACCGGTCTACATGTACCTGTCCCTGCACAGCTCTGCCGAAGCCAGGCGGAGAGATCTTCTCAACGATGGGCAGGCCAAAGCGGCTATCGACGCCCTTCCTATCCTGCGTGAAGCCGGAATTCCCTACGCTGCCGTAATCGTTCCCTGGCCAACGGATTCGCTGTCCCTGATGTTGGAGGATTTGGAGAGAACCATAGCGGATGTTGACGCCTATGACCCTCACCTTATTGAGGTACACTTGCCCGGCTTTTCGCGGTATTTCTCGGACGAAAAGCTGTTTGATCGGGAAGAGACCTGGTCGGCCATCGTCGACTGCGTCAGGCGGTTGCGGGCTGAAGTCTCCGCGCCTGTCGTGGTCATGCCGGGCATGTATGAGGAGAACCTGTACGAGAAACGGGCCAACCTGCCCAAGATCATCGGCTTGATCAAGAATTCACCGGCAATCAAGGCCGGCCTGGCGCAAGGGGATCTGATCACGGCGATCGGTGGTAGCGCCGTCTCGTCGCGTCCGCAGGCGCGCGACCTCCTCGCTGTTCTTGCCCGGAGCGGGCGGGAAAGTGCCACCATGGAGGTGCGCCGGGGATCGGACCGGATGGCCATCGACCTACGCCTTTCCGATTATGGCTATCCCTATGAGCCGGCGGTAACGGGACACCTGGGGGTCATCCTGATGGGGACCGGTCTCCGGCCGAGCGCCCTTGAGCGTCTGAAAGAGATCGTCGACAAGAGCAAGGCGAGACGGGTTCTCTTCCTGACGTCGACTTTAATGAAGCCTGGTCTACAGCAGGCCCTCCGGGAATCCATCCTCTTCGCCGCACCCGACTTGTCGATTGATCTGGCCGTTCCCCGCAATAACTACTTCGGTGGCAACATTGTGATGGGGGATCTCTTGGTGGTCCAAGATTTCATCGACTGCGTGGAGGATTATCTCGCTGCAGGCAATCCTCTTCCCGACCTCATCGTTGTCCCGTCTTCGCCGTTCAATCTGGGACGCTTCAATCGAGATCTGACCGGCCGCGTCTACCTTGACATCGAGCGACAACTGGAGATACCTGTGGCGCTTTTAGCTTGCGAAACCATCTACGATTAGTACCTCGACGACGTATGAGGTTGATTGCGATTGTCGCACACCGCCTCTCAATCTCAAAATAGGATGTCCGCACTGCTTGCAACGGGGAATTATCAACTCATGGCGTTGGGCCGCCTCCCAGAAAGGCTTGGTTAGCTCACGATGCAGGGGC
>JAUSEJ010000341.1 GCA_030650265.1 Dehalococcoidia bacterium
CGGTCCTGCAAGGCCTGAAGCTGAACTTCATCCATTCCTCCCGTCACCTCTTTCCGGTAGCGGGCGATAAATGGGATGGTCTTATCAGCGTCGAGCAGTTCCAGCGCCCGCAATGTCTGCGCAGGGGTAAGGGATAGCTCCTTTGCCACCCTCTCGTGTATCGTCACAGGCTTCTCCCCCTCATAATCAAGCTATTGGCTTTCTGTTAAGCAAAGACGTGCTCCAAAACGATCTTGACACCAATGCCGAGGAGAACCAGTCCCCCTATGGTTTCCATGCGACGCCCCAGCAGCGCTCCCGCCTGCTTTCCCAGTCGCAAACCAAGGATAGTCATCGCGGCGGCCACCACGCCGATGATTATGCTTGGCCCGAGGACGGGGACGCGCACCACGGCGAGGCTGAGACCCACGGCAAGGGCGTCGATGCTGGTGGCCACGGACAGCAGCACTAGCGACATGCCACGCGTCGGGTCTCCCTTCAGCCTCACATCTTCGCTGGACAAAGAATCGCGGATCATCTTCCCGCCGACGTAGGCGAGCAACGCAAAAGCGATCCAGTGGTCGTAGGCAGAGACATACCCCTCAACTTGCGTTCCGACCAGCCAACCAAAAATGGGCATCATGAACTGGAACAGGCCAAAGTGAAACGATAGGCGAAACGTTTGCCTGTGAGTTACTTTGTCGAGGGCAATCCCGGTGGCTATGGCCACGGAGAAGGCATCCATCGCCAGGCCGAGAGCAATGCCTAAAACCGGCAGCAAATCCAAAGCGATTCTCCTTGCAGGAACCTATAGTTGACTTCGAGCGCATGGTTCATGCCTATTGACGGTCCCTATCTTACCATATGCCAGTCCAACCGTCCCCGGCCAACCTGTCCACCATCCAGGTTCAATGGTGTTGCGAGGGCACCAGGGTTGCAAGGCCAGCACTGATATTCAAACATATCAGTGCTGGGAAGCTGACAGCTCCAGACGTCGGATCTTCGGCTCCAGTCTTTGCACGGCGATTAGCAGACCCTGGATGATGGCTTGCGGTCGGGGCGGGTCGCCGGGGACATACACGTCTACCGGCAAGCAATGGTCAACGCCGCCGGCAACAGCATAACTCCCCTGAAGCACACCGCCAGAGCAGGCCTCAGCCCCCACGGCGACGACGAGGCGAGGCGCCGGCATTGCCTCATAGGTTGCCAACAGGGCAGGCTCCAGGTGGCGCGTCACGGCTCCGGTCACAAGAAGGAGGTCGGCGTGTCGGGGCGAGGCGACGAAGTCGATACCGAGACGCTGGACATCGTAAACCGGGTTGAGCAACGCCGCGATTTCCCAATCACAGCCATTCTCGGAACCCGCTGCCAGATGGCGAACATGAAGCGATCGTTTGAGCAAACGCCGAATACGCTCGCCGACACGATCGCTATCGTCCGCCGGTACGGCAGGGCGGCGAAAATGCTCCGTCTCTCCAGCCCTGATTCGGGGCTCTTGGCCAGATGTTACGCCGACGATAAGGTCATCTCTGGTACGAGAGGCAAGCTCGAAGTCATTGGTCAGGGATATGGCCCCGTTGGGGCAGTGTTCCTCGCAAAGTCCGCAGAATAGGCAACGGGCGATATCCAACTGCCAGCGCCAGGCGCCGTCAGCGCCATCGGCAAGAGTTATGGCCTTGGAAGGACAAACTTCAGCACACAGGCAGGACTGACAACGGCTATGAACCTGCCCGGGTCTGCAGCGTTCTGGGTCTATCTGCGGCCTTCCCCGAAACGTTGCCGCCTCAGTGCTCTTGGGATAATCTATTGTAGCCCGACGGGTTAGTAGACTGGCACGCAGGATATTTAGCATTCCCCCTCCTAATCTGGCCCCTAGCGATCGAGGCAGGCATAGCATAGCTCGAAGCTCTTGTTGATAAGAGGAAAGTCCGGCACCATATTGCCCGGCACCGCCAGGCCAACGACCGGCCAGTTGCAGTACGAGGCCGAACGGATGCGCCAGCGGTCGATCGTATTGTCGGACCCGGTCCTCACCCAATGGACGTTCTCGCCCCGCGGCGACTCGGTGACGCCGATGCCAACAGCGTAGCTCGGGACATCAT
>JAUSEJ010000358.1 GCA_030650265.1 Dehalococcoidia bacterium
GCGTTTGTCGGATTGACGTCGTTGATGACCACAGCGGCTCCGGCTTCGGCCAGGCGATTGGCGATACCATACCCAATCCCCTGTCCCGCGCCGGTGACGATCGCTACCTGTCCGCTCAGGTCATATAACTGGGCAATCGATTGCATCTTCCGTCCTCCAGATCAGAATACTAGAGCAAAGCCAAGGTGAAACTCGCAGACAGTTGGACTACATAGATTCTACCTTGGCTTTAGTCTAGTGTAACACTTTTTCTTCTTTGAGAGCGCTGACCTCATCCTCCGTCATGCCCAGCAGATCCCGGCAGACGTGGTCGGTATGCTGGCCAAGACAGGGAGCAGGCGAATGGATGTAGCCCGGAGTGCGGGAAAGCTTGAAGGTATCGCCATCGTAAGCCGTGCGTCCGGCTTCTGGATGGTCCAGGTATACCCAATGGTTCCGGGCAGCCAATTGGGGATCTTTGTCCAGCGCATCCTCAGCCGTCTCGACGATACCGGCGGCTACGCCCAGACTCTGCAGTGTCTCCATTACAGCCTCGGGGGTAAGGGAAGCCGTCCATTCTTGTATCATGCGATCGACTTCTTGCACCCGTGATAGTCTGCCCTGAACGGTGCCAAACAAACGATCAGCAATTAGATCTTCCCGACCCATAGCCCGGCAAAGGTTCGTCCACTCGGCATCGGTGAATACGGCAATAGCGCACCACCGATCGTCTCCTTTACAGCGGTACACACCATGAGGGCAGGCATTGGGATGGCTATTCCCGCGTCGGCTCTGGATTCGACCATTGATGGTGTAATCGATTAGGGCGGTACCAAGGATTTGAACGGTCGATTCCAACTGAGCGACCTCGATATGTTGCCCCTTTCCCGTTTTCTTTCGATAGCGAAGGGCGGTGAGCAGAGCGATGGTGGTGTGGCAGGGATTGCAGCTATAGTCGGGGAAATTCGTGCCGGTGCTCGTAGGCGGATCGTCCGGCATGCCCGTGAGGTGGTCGATGCCGGCGAGAGATGACAGGGCGAAGCCAAAGCCCATGTAGTCCCGCTGAGGGCCGACCAGACCCAACATGGGCAAATTGGCCACGATGATGTCTGGCTTTATCTTCACGAGGTCCTCATACGTGAGGTGCCATCGCTCCATTACCCTCGGCGTGTAATTGTCGATCACGATATCGCTGATCTTCACCAATCGCCTGGCTATCTCCCGGCCTCCAGGTAGATTGAGGTCAACCTGCAAGCTCAGCTTGTTTGGATTCAAGTTGTTGAAGTAGCCACTCAGATTTGGGTTATCGACAACGGCCGAAAGTGGTAGCCCGTATCCGGGACTACCCCCGGCATAGGGTGCAGTCGAGCGAAGGCCATCGGGCCTCGTGAATGACTCCAGCTTGATCACCTCCGCCCCATGCTGAGCGAAGAATCGGGTGGCAATCGGCCCAGCGCCATACCAGGAGAAATCCGCAATGCGAATACCGGTAAAAGGTTGTTTAGTCATCATCTACCCTTCTCACCTTATATGACGCCTGCGCCTTTGAGGGCGATTAGCTCCTGTCTCGATAGGCCCAACTCGCCAAAGATCTCTAGATTGTGCTCACCGATAAGGGGGGCACGATGGGCGATGCGTAACTGGATATGGTTGAAGCGATAGGGTGCGCCGGGGTACTTGTATTTCGCACTTAGCTCGGGATGGTCCACTTCGATATAGAAGCCCCTGGCGTTGAGCTGGAGACTTTCTACCAGGTCCTTTGGCGTACTGACGGGCATGGCGATGCTGTGCCTGGCTTGCAGCCCATCGACAATCGCCTGTACGGTGTGCTCCAGCAGCCAGGGGATTATGTAGGCATCCCCTTCGTCGACGTGCTCGTTGCGATAGGGACGGGCCAGCCATTCCTCTTTGGCGAGCTCCAACCCGTGCCCTTCTTCGTTCATCCATGCCACCATGTTCTCCCATCCCTGCAATCTCAACCCGGCCATAAGTGAGACGAATCCATCTTGGCAGGGATAAAGGCCATATCCCGCCGTACGGTGCTCATGGCCGGTCCGCTGGCGAATATGCTTGTTCAAATCCCAGAACTGCATGGCCGTCTCCATGGACAGAGTGACGGCCTCTTGCATGGAGACATCGACATGTTGGCCCTCGCCCGTGAAGTCCCGAAAATGCAGGGCGGTTAGAACCCCTACGGCGGCATGTAGGCTGGCTTGATTGAAGCCTTGAGACCCCCCCGCTTGCACTGGCGGCTCGTTTGGCATGCCCGCAAGATACAGTTGGCCACCCATTGCCAACCCTATGAGGTCCGAGGCTTTATAGTCCCGGTATGGTCCTGTCTGGCCAAATGGAGTAATTGAGGTCATTATGAGGCCCTGGTTCTCACTGCTCAATTTCTCGTAGCCCAGACCCAAATCATCCATGTGGCCTGGTGCAAAGGTCTCGATTATGATATCCGAGGTGGCGGCCAGCCTCCTAAGAATCTCCTTGCCATCCGCCGTCGTAATGTCCAGGGTGATGCTCTTCTTGTTTGTATTGAACTGAAACCAATACAGGCTCTTCTCGGGATGGGGATCATCGTCTACGAATGGCCCGACGCGCCTGATCGGGTCGCCACCAGGCGGCTCGACCTTGATCACCTCTGCCCCGAGGTCGGCCAGCAGCTTTCCGCAGTAGACGCCCATCTCTCCTGCGAGGTCAAGCACGCGGATATCGCTGAAAACTAGCTCGTTTGAACATTCTGCAGGCATGTTGGGCTCCGTTCTCTCTTTGCGAGCCTCACGGGGTCTTCTTGTGGTCATGGTCTTGAGGATCGCAGCCGATAGATACGATGGATTGCGGTGCCTCCACTGTCTCTGGATTGGAGGGACAACAAAAGAAGTTGCCCCTCCAATCCTTTCGTAGAGAGTCTGTCACCCCTCGCGCTTTGCCTTCTGTCTACTTGGCATGGGTTATCGTACTAAGGGAGGGTCCAAAAACCACGTTACCTTTGGTGAGCTGAATATCGCCGATCTTTGAGCTAAGAGCAAAAATCGTGTCCAGACTCACAAACGTGAGAATATTGGCTTCGCCCTTCGCCAACACTGCTGCCTCGGTCGCAAGCTTCTTCTTCTCGACAGGGTCTGCCGTCTGAGGAACTTTCTCAATTAGCTCGTCCAACCTAGGGTTCCTGATGTTCTTGGTAACGCTCCTCGTGGAATGGTAGCCTACTTCCATTCCTTCAAACCCGAAAATCCCACCCGAGCTGGACCGGATAAAGATGCTGTTCAAGATCTTGGGGTCGTGCTTGGGGGAGTAATACGAGCGGGCGGTAGCAAAATCTATAGCTGGCGTCTCCGCCAAAATTCCTACCTTACGGAGGTAACCAACTATGGCTTGAACACTATTGCTGTCACTCCCCATATCCCATATCTTCGTGCTGAAGCCATTGGCATATCCCGCCTCGGCGAGGAGCTTCTTTGCCCCATCTGGGTCATATGGGTCCGGCTTCAACAAGCTCGGATCGAAGAAGTATGCGGTCCTTGGCACATACCATAAGGCGTCTGGCTGCGCCTGTCCCCTATAGATCTTGTCGGCCATCTCTTTCCGATCTACAGCCAGGGAAACAGCCTTGCGCACCCTCACGTCGCCAAAAGCGTAGTTCTGAGGGTTATCCATGTCATAGAATATAAACCCGTACAACTGACTTCCTCCATAATGGCCGACAACGCGCAGGCCCGCCGCCTTTATTCCGGCGACCGAATCAGGTCCGATCTCAGCGAGATCCATCTCGCCAGTCTTCAGCATGGCAACCTTTGTTGATTCCTCTGTAATGTTCAGAACCGTAAGGTTCTTGAACTTCGGTGCCGCTCGCCAGTGATTCTCGTTTGCTTCGAGTTCAAGACGGGTCCCAGGTTCCCATTTCACGACCTTCCAGGGGCCGCTGCCCACCGGATTCTGCCAATAGCGGTCTTCGCCCTTCTCCTCTATGAATCTCTTGGGCAGCACGGCACCACCGCCCGAGGCATTCACGATACCCTTCAGCAAGTCAAATTGCGGCTTTTTCAGTTGGAGCACCACAGTATAGTCATCCTTCAAGTCCACGCTGGCGATAAGGCCCCGCCAGGCCACCCCATCTACATTGATGACCTTCGGTGCCATCATCCTTTCGAGGCTGAACTTGACGTCCTCTCCCGTGAGGTCGCTGCCATCGTGGAACTTGACCCCCTTCCTGATGTAGAAGGTGTGGGTCATTCCATCCTTGGCAATCTCCCACCGCTCCGCTATCCCCGGCCTGACCTGCCCCTCGGGGTCCAGGTCCACCAGCGAGTCAAAGACAGGGGCACTCAGCGCATTAAACGTAGGGAGATTAGTTACCGCTGGATCCATCGACCCCAT
>JAUSEJ010000367.1 GCA_030650265.1 Dehalococcoidia bacterium
GCCCCTACGATGTCCATATGAAACCTTGGTCTTTGCAAGCGAACCGGATCTACAACGCCTTCTGGCTGCCGAGTACTAGCGTCGACATGACGCTCGCACTATCCCCTCAGCCGTTCACCAGGCAGAGGTCGTTCTTGGCGACCTGCCTATCCTCCGCCCTCCCCATGATCTGCCTTGTCGCTTCGACCACGTGGCGGAAGCCGCCACCAAGGCCAGGCTGACCGCCCGAAAGCTGGCCGCCGTCGGTATTGATGGGGAAGCTTCCCTTGTATGTTGTATCGACGGAGTCGAAGAAGTCGCCGATTTCGCCCTTCTTGCAGATGCCCGCATCCTCGAGGCTCACGGCCTCAAGAATGGTGTATCAGTCGTACATCTCGGCAAACTGGATATCCTTCGGCCCATAGCGCGCCATCTGGAAAGCCTTGGGAGCAGACATGGCGATGGGGGTGACGGTGATGTCACCCTTCTTCTGCCAGATGTGCTCATGAGTGATGGCCGCGCCGCCGGCCCCGAGGACGTAGACGGGCGGATTAGGTAAAACGCGAGCTCTCTCCGCCGTGGTCACGATCACGGCGAAAGCGCCCGCACAGGGCAGCACGCATTCCAACAGATGTATCGGCTCGGTGGTGTAGCGAGAGTTGAGGACATCATCCACGGAGATGGGCTGACCTTTGAACAGGGCATTGGGATTTGTGAGGGCGTTGAACCGCTGATTAGCCGCGATCTTAGCAAACTGCCTATCGGTCGTGCCATATTGATACATGTGCCGCTGCTTGAGCAGACCGTACCAGCCATTCATCGCCACGACCGGCCCAAAAGCTGCCTCCCATTCTCCCTGGATGCCAGGATGAACATCCGGCCGCTGAAAGAACGGCGGTGGACCCAGCAGCGACTTATCGCCGGACATGCCAATTGTGATTAGAACGTTGGTGGCAAAGCCCAGCTCCACGGCAGCCGCCGCCATCTGGACGCCGAACTGGCCGCTGGCCCCGTGCGTAGTGAGACCTTCACTGAAGACCGGGGTGAGACCCATATATTCTGCCAGGTTCAAGGAGTCGACTAGACCGGCACCACCCTGTGTAATAAGACCATCGATGTCATCTTTCCTCAGCCCGGCGTCGCGGATGGCGATCTTCGATACCTCGGCCAGAAGCGACAGGGTCGTTCTCCCTGGACTGTTGCGAGTGCTGGGCAACTCGCCAAAGCCAACTATAGCCGCTTTGCCTCTCAGGCTCATATGAGACACCTCCCTTCCGACGTGCCGCTGTTACCCGGCAGGCTTGAACTTGAACAGGGTGCACTCGGGGGTGACATCCTCGAAGACGACCTCCACCGCCATATCCACTTTGACCGCTTCGATAGGACAGCCCACCACGTTGGAGATCATGCGGATCCCTTCATTCAACTGGATCATGGCGAATACGTAGGGTACATCGGCACCAAAGGCCGGGTATTGGGGCTGCCGCACAATAGTGAACGTATAAACCCTACCCTTTCCCGAAACCTGCTGCCACTCCCAGTCGAATGATAGACAATTGGGACAAATCTCTCGCGGATACCAGAAGAACTCGCCACACTGCTTGCAGCGGGGAATGATCAACTCGTGGCGTTGGGTCGCCTCCCAGAAAGGCTTCGTTAGCTCTCGATGCAGTGGCGCCGGTAGCGGCTTGGTGTATTCCGTGGTCATCGCAACCTCCTCATAATGTGTTTTGGCTGCCGAGTACTAGCGTCACCATGACGCTCGCAGTACCCCCTCAGCCGTTGACGAGACAAAGATCGTTCCTTGCAACCTGCCTATCTTCTGCCCTGCCCATGATTTGCCTCGCAGCCTCCACGACGTGGCGGAAGCCACCGGCAATACCCACTCCCTGGCCGCCCGTCAATTGGCCGCCATCGGTGTTGATGGGAAAACTTCCCTTGTAGGTGGTGTCGGTCGATTCGAAGAAACCGCCGATTTCGCCCTTCTTGCAGATGCCTGCGTCCTCGAGGCTCACGGCCTCAAGAATGGTGTATCAGTCATACATTTCGGCGAACTGCAAATCCTTTGGCCCGTAGCGCGCCATTTCGTAGGCCCGGCGGGCAGACATTGCAATCGGGGTGACGGTGATATCACCTTTTTTCTGCCAGATGTGCTCGTGGGTAATGGCCGCGCCTCCTGCCCCAAGGACGTAGGCGGGACGATTGGGTAACACTCGGGCCCTTTCCGCCGAGGTTACGACGACCGCGAAAGCGCCGGCGCAGGGCATCACACATTCCAGCAGATGAATTGGCTCGTTGGTGTAGCGAGAGTTGAGGACGTCTT